>NZ_VKHP01000184.1 GCF_010811875.1 Bradyrhizobium uaiense | reverse complement strand
GCTGCCCGGCCAATATCCGCAAATTCGGCGGCTCGCACCCGCCGTCACCAAAACTGTGCTGCTTTTCCCGCCTGTCGCGAACAAGGCATCGCGCCGGGCCATCATCTTTGGTCAGTCATTTCATTGACCGCGACGCGGTTCGGCCGGATATTGATACGCGAGATCCGCGTTGTTCAAGGTCACCGCAATGAGACATCCCCACCGCAGCCTGACGTGCGACATGCGAAGCCGCATGCAGCATCGCTGCGTCTCGGCGGCGACCGGCGTCTGTTGTTGATCGCTTAGAAAATCAAAGCACCCGACAATCAGACAGGAGCGCCGTCGTTCGGCGATCGAGAACGCATGTCCCAAGCACAAGTCTCCAAAGCCCAAACGTCTCAAGCTTACGTCATCGAAGTATCGGATCGCACCGCCGGCATCGTTGTCAGCGATGCCAGCGGCTTCTGCTTCTTCTCCTCGGACCGCGCCTTTGACGGCCTCGACGGCGGCTATTTCGGCTCCGCGCGCGCCGCGGAGCGCGCGGTGAGGGCGCACTTGCAGCGCCGCCAGACACGCGGTCAGCCATCATCGGATTCACGTAACAATCTGAACGGCAACCTTTGAAAGGACTGTCATGACGACCAGACGTACCATTCTTGCAGCCGCACTGGCGCTGTCGGCATTTGTGGTCCCTCCGGCCAGGGCCGAGGACAAGCCGGCCGAGATCCGCATCGGTACGCAGAAGGGCGGCCTGTTTCCGGCCGTCCGCCAGCGTCACACGGTCGAGGACGCGTTCAAGCCGCTCGGCATCGAGGTGAAGTGGATCGACTTCCAGTTCGGCCCGCCGCTACTTGAGGCGATCAATGTCGGCAGCGTCGATTTTGGTTTCGTCGGCGATACGCCGCCGATCTTCGCACAGGCAGGTGCGGCCAAGATCGAGTATGTGGCGGCGGTGACGTCTGATGGCAGCAACCAGGCGATCATCGTGCCCGCGGACTCCCCGATCAGGACCCTCGCCGACCTCAAGGGCAAGCGCGTCGCGTTCGGCAAGGGCTCGAGCGCGCACAATCTGCTCGTCGCAGCGCTCGACAAGGCCGGCCTGTCCTGGAGCGACATCACGCCGACGCCGCTGGCGCCGGCGGACGCAACCGTCGCCTTCTCCCGGGGCATTGTCGACGCGTGGTCGATCTGGGACCCTTATCTGGCGCTGGCGGAGATCAAGGACAAGGTGCGCGTCATCGCCTTCGACAAGGACGTGCACAAGCCGAACGCATTCTACATCGCCGGATCGGACTTCGTTGCGAAGTATCCGTCTATCGTTGCGAAGCTCAACGCGATCTTCGCTGCTGAAGGAAAATGGGCTGCTGGCCACCGCGAGGAGGTGGCCCGCGCGCAGGCCGAGGCGACCGGCGTCGACATCGAGGCGATCAGGCGCTTCGTCGCGCGCTCGAACTACCAGGTGGTGCCGGTCGACGCCGAGATCGTCAGGAGCCAGCAGGCGATTGCCGACCGGTTCAAGGCGATCGGGCTGATCCCAAAGCCGATCAACGTTTCCGATATCGTCTGGAAATGGACGCCCGGCTCCTGAGCCGTTTCGGCGGCTCGGTCAGGAGACCGCTGCGAGCGGCGGCGAGATCACTTGCGGCGCCTCTCGCGCCTGCGTCGCCGCCGTCGCGAGCTCGAAGCGGATGCCGCGCACGGAGACGGTCAGCGGGATCGCGCGAAAATCGTCGTGGAAGGCGCGGATCCGCCGCGCCAGCTCGTTGGGGCTGATGCCGGCGGAGAGCTCGCACATGTCACGGTACATCTGCCGGGTGCTCTTGCTGCCGCATCAGGCGGCCAGCGCCGCGGGATCGCAGGCGGGACTGCAGGTTCTGAGATCGAGTCGGCGCTGAAGTTGAAGCGCGATTCCTGGCACCGATCTCGACGCGGGCGGACGAGACGGTGTCGATCCCGCTGTCGAGGGCCGACATTGCGTTGGTGGCGCTCGACAGGCTGGAGACGTCGAGCGAAGTGACACCGAGCGAGGACGCCGTCAGGCTGGTCAGGGTGATCGTGATGGTGTCGGCCGAGGTCGAGCCGACCAGCACCGAGACGCCCGAGGAGAACACCCTCGAACCGTCGAGCAAGCTCTGGCTGCTGTAGCGGGTGCCGCTGCCGATCGAGTCGATTTCGTCCTTGAGCTGCGTGAATTCCGAGTTGATGTAGGCGCGGCTGGAGTCAGCCACGGTGCCGGAGGCGGACTCAGAGGCCAGCGACTTCATGCGGGCCAGGATGTCCGAGATGTTGGACGCGCCGTCGGCAGTCTGCAGGATCGAGGTCGCCTGCGCCGCGTTGGTGGCGGCCTGCTGCAGCGTCGTGATGTCGGAGGAGATACGGGTCGAGATCGCGAGGCCGGCGGCGTCGTCGGAAGCCGAGGTGATGCGAGAGCCGCTCGACAGCTTCGACAGCGCGCTGGTTTCCTGCTGCGAGTTGATGTTGAGGTAATGGACCGCGGAGTTGGCGGCGGTGTTGGTGGAAATTGCGGGCATGAGTAGCTGCTGTGCTGACGGGCATGGCATGCCGCATCGTGAAAAAGAGAGGTGACGCGGATGCGGCGTCCCAGATCGAGACCGCCAGCACCAATCAGAGCGACTACCAGAATTTCGCGAAGACCCTGTCGACCAATCTCGCCAGCGTCGACGTCGCTGCGGTGACGGCGCAGCTTTCGACCTATCAGGCGCAGCTGACGGCGTCCTATTCGGCAATCGCCAAGATCCAGAGCATGAACCTGGCCAATTACCTGAAATTGCTGGTCGCGGCGAACGGCTCAGCGGTTCAGGATCTTCAGCCAGACATCGCCGAGGACGATCGGCTCGCGCGGGGCGAGCCAGGTGAGGCCCGCCGCCTTGCCGAGCTCGGCGATGGTGCCCTTGGCTTGCAGATCGGACAGCACCTTGTTGACAGCCCCCAGCAGCGCCTTGTCGGTTTCGAGCGCAACGTAACCGCGATTGGCGCCGATCGGATAGTAATAGCCCGAAGCGGTGATCCTGGTGTCCGGATGGCTGGCACGGTAGGCGTCGAAGCGGCGGAGGTCGAGCAGCGTTGCGTCGAATTCGCCGTGCTCGAGCTCTCCCAGCAGGTCGCTGCGGCCGGGCACGAGGTGGGTGATGTCTTCGATCAGCTTGCCCTTGTCGAAGGTCATCAGAATGGCATCGCCCAACGTGCCGCTTTCGATCGTCAGGCGAAGGCCGGCGAGATCGCCGATATCGGTGATCTTGCGCTGTTTCGCTTTCGGCCCGAGCACGACGGTCATCGGCGAATAGATGTAGGGCTGGCTCGGCACCAGGACGCCGATCGGAATCCGCCGGCGGCGATCGTCGCGGGTCGCGCCGTCGAAGTCCGGCAGCTTGGCCGTCGTGACGCCGGGCACCTTCAGCGAGTCGGTGGTGAGGGCGTAGCCGCCGACCAGCGCGCAGCGGCCGTCCGACAGCAACGCGTTGGCTTCGAGCGCGGGGCTCGAATCCTCGTCTAGCTTGCTCTCGAACCATTGGATCTTGAGCGGCCGTCCGAGCCGCTCGGCAATCGCTTGCGCGAGCGCGACGTCGAAGCCGGCATCCGGCTTGCCGCGATGATGCGCCGACAGCGGCGGCAGATCCTCGTCGAGGCACACCTTGAGCGGTTCGTCGGCGGCATGCGCTGCCGCCGTCATGGCGAGCAGCAGGGCTGCCGCTGTGCCCGCGAGAATTGCTCTCATTGTGGTCTCCGGGTCTCCAGGAAGGCCCAGACGTCGGCGATCTCCTGCTCGCTCAGGATGTCGAGCCAGGGCGGCATCTTGCCGCTCTTGCCTTGCTTCACGGTGGTCACGAAGCGCGTCTTGTCGTCGGGAAACGCACGCAGGTCCGGCGTGATGGTGCCGGAATTGACCATGTTGGGCCCATGGCAATGCGAGCAGTTCTTGGCGTAGGTGACCTTGCCCTGGTCGGCCTGACCCTGAAGGTCGATTGCACTGGCTTGCTGCGCGGCCGCCGGGATCAATGTGATCAAGGCCGCCGCGACGGCGGCGAAGATCGCCGCCGTCAACAGGGTTACTCTTTCAGTCACGGGTGCTCCGCGCTCAGTTCTTGACCGCGAAAACCCACAGCGAGCCGCCGGGTGGCACCTTGGCAAGCCGCTCGTCGCCGGAGAACAGCGAATAGACGCCGCCGTAGCCCGAGGTGACGGCGACATACTGCACGCCGTCCTGCTGCCAGGTGATGGGTTGTCCTTCGATGCCCGAGCCGGTCTGGAACTGCCAGAGCTTCTTGCCGGTGTCGGCGTCGAACGCCTCGAACTCGCCGGTCAGCTGACCGGAGAACACCACGCCGCCGGCGGTGGAGAGCACGCCGGAGAAGCGCGGAATGTCGCTCGGCGCTTCCCACTTCGCCTTGCCGGTCATCGGATCGATCGCCTTGAGATGGCCGCGCGGTCCGGTGCCCCATTCCCAGGGATCGGTGAGGTCCATGCCGAGATACCATTCGCCCTGCTTGAACGTCACCGGTTCGGACTTGTACTTGCCGCCGAAGGCGAGCGTGTTGGCGTAGGCGAGGCCGGTCTGCGGATTGAACGACATCGGCTCCCAGTTCTTGCCGCCGAGGATCGACGGGTAGACCGTGACCTTCTTGCCGTCACGTGCATCCTTGACGACATCGGTCTCGATCGGGCGGCCAGTCTTCAGGTCCACGCCGGTAGCCCAGTTGACGTTCACATAGGGATTGGCCGCCAGCAGCTTCCCGTTGGTGCGATCGAGCACGTAGAAGAAGCCGTTGCGGTTGGCGTCCATCAGCACCTTGGTCGGCTTGCCCTCGACATTCATGTCGGCGAGCACCATCTCGGCCACCGAGTCATAGTCGAACGGATTGTTCGGCGAGAACTGGTAGTGCCACTTGATCTTGCCGGTCTTCGGATCGAGCGCGAGTACCGAGCAGGTGTAGAGGTTGTCGCCGGGACGCACCGCCGAGTTGAACGGTCCAGGATTGCCGATGCCCCAATAGACCGTGTTCAGTTCGGCATCATAGGAGCCGGTGATCCAGGTCGATCCGCCGCCGAGCTTCCAGGTGTCGCCCTTCCAGGTGTCGCCACCCGGCTCGTCCGGAGTCGGGATCGAATAGGTCCGCCAGAGCTTCTTGCCGGTGGCGGGATCCCAGCCGTCGATGAAGCCGCGGGTGCCGAATTCGGCGCCCGAGATGCCGGTGATCACGACGCCGTCGGCGACCAGCGGCGCCACCGTCATCGAGTAGCCTTCCTTGATGTCAGCAGCCTTCTGGCGCCACAGTTCCTTGCCGGTCTTGGCATCGAGCGCGATCACATTGGCGTCGAGCGTGGTGCGGAACAGCTTGCCGTCATAGATCGCCGCGCCACGGTTGATGATGCCGCAGCAGACGATACGCGGCGTCTCGGCTGGATATTCGACCTTGGTCTTCCAGATCTGCTTGCCGGTCTTGGCGTCGACCGCGATCGTGGCGTTGTGCGTGGTGACGTAAAGGACGCCCTGGTAGACGAGCGGCTGCGATTCCTCGCTGCGGTCGTCGTTGAGGCTGTAATTCCAGACCGGCACCAGATTCTTGACGGTGTCCTTGTTGATCTGGTTTAGCGTCGAGAAACGCTGAAGATTGTAACCCATTCCATAATTGAGAACGTTCGATGTGTCGGTCGCACCCTTGACCAACTGATCGGTGGTCTGGGCGCTTGCACCGTATGATGCAAGAATCACGAGGCTTGCGGCCAGCGCAATGCGTCTCATCCTATCCTCCCAATGAACCTTTTCTGCACGCCTATTCCTGACGTTGCAGACGGAACCATCGGCCTGAAACCAAAACGGGTCAATACGAAAACGTGAACGAACCCCAGCCAACCGCACAAGCCCTGTTGGGTGGGTCAGGTTTTCGCTGATGCGTCCGTAGCTTACCGTCTCGTGGAATACGCAACGCCAGCGCCGCTCGCCGCTATATCGCAGCGCGAACGGTTCGGTCAGCTTGAGGGCGCATGCGGACAGACGCTCGGACGTGGCTTGGTACCGCGCTTGTCGTGCGGCACATTGCAATTGTCGATACGCTGCTCGTCGGTCCATTTGCGTCCGAGCCGCTCCTTCCCGGTGAGCGTGCGCTGCTGAATCGCCCCCTCCGAGGCGCTGGGGGGCCTGTTCTGCGCGGACACGGACGCGATCAGGCCGAGCGCAACAAGGCAGCCCAACGTTGTCCTGCAAACATCGTTCATGGGTCACCTCGTGCGTTCCGGTGTAATGCAATCGGCAGAACGCCACAGATGATCCGTGGGGCCATCCGTTTCCACCCGAAATCCGACAGGCTCTCGCCACTCAGACCGGCTGCAGGAAGGGTTGCCTGACTGCTATGATGGGCATCGATCGCAGGGCGCGCTCCGCAACCCCGGCGGAGCGGCACTCAAGGGAGACCAATGATGATTTCGCGCCGTTCACTTGCTCTGACTTTGGCCATGGCCGTCCTGTCAGGTCCCGTCTTGGCGGCATCCAGCGGTCGCAACGCGCTCAAGCTGCTCGATCCCGACAATGACGGTACCGTCGATCTTGCCGAAGCCAAGAAGGCCGCCGCCGATATGTTCGCGAAGCTCGATCCTGATCACGACGGCACGCTCGACCTGCGCGAATTGCGCGGACGGCTCACCGCGAAAGAACTCGCCGCCGCGGATCCCGATCATGACGGCACCCTGACGCTCGACGAGTACCTTGCGGTGGTCGAGCAGCGCTTCAAGGCCGCCGATCCCGACAATGACGGAACGCTGGATGCGAAAGAGTTGAAGTCGCACGCCGGCCGGGCACTGCTGCGCCTGCTCAAATAGGCGCGTGCCTGCGAATTTTGCCGGGCGATTCGGGAGACTGACGCCGGATTCCGCGCATAACAAAAAAAGTTGCGATTTCGCTCTTGGGCAAGACTCGGCCGATGCAATCGGGTCTGCTTATCCGTGCGTCGCTGCCCGGCAGCCGGAAAATGCCTGACAGAACAGTGTCGGAATTTCCCAGCCGTTTCAAAGCCGGGCAGACGTCAGCGAGCCGTCGTCCGTTTCGGCATGTCCAGCAGCGAAGTCGGGTCCTTACCGGCCCTGCTTGCGCCCTGGAAAAGCCAGTCCTAGCTTGCCGCGCGGCGCGAGGCTTGCGCCAACTTATACTTGGGAGAAGGAAATGGCCTGGAAAACACCTAAGATCGTCGAAGTGCCGGTGGGCATGGAAATCAACATGTACGCCTGCGCAGCGCGCAAGTAATCCAAGACAAGTAACGTGAGACAGCCTGCCCGGTTCGTGCAGCTTGCTGCATCGAGCCGGGCAGGTGTCTTCCGCGGCCGCGATGCTGCCGCTCGCATAGCTTCCCTCGCATCCTCTCCAAAAAAGACCTTGAGAGTGACACCGCCTGCGCGATTGGCGGGCCGCTCTACTTTGTCCTGCGGTGACGATCGAGGCGTTGGTCCGGCGACCATGAATCTCGAAATCAATTGAGCGTGTAGGGCTGGCGTCGTGTGCGCGACGATTGGTGCCGCCCGGTTCCTTCAGGTTCCCGTCCCTTCACGGGGCCGTGAAACCCTGATTGGCTGATTACGTATTTCGTCGTGGTATCTATTTCATGAGCACGCCTAGGGATCGCGCATGAACCCGATTGATCTGATCGTCACTGTATGTGCCGTGCTGTCACCCGCCACCTGCGAGGAGCAGCATCTGGTGTTCAACTGGAATGGTTCGCTGCAGCAATGCGCCATGGCCGCACCGCCCTACATCGCGCAATGGGTCGGCGAACATCCGAAATGGACCGCGGTCCGTTGGCGTTGCGAATATCCGCACAGCAATGATCGCGCCGGCACCGACGGCAAACCGTCCGCGGGCTAGCGCTCTATTTGTTGCAGTCCTTCAGATCCTTGTCGGAGACCGAGAACACGGCGTCGGCCTTGATCTCGATGTCGCGGGCGACACACTGCTTGCCTCCGCTGTAGCCGACCTTGGCGTCGTAGCGGCCGGGCTCGACGCCGGTGATACGCAGGCGCTCGTCGTGGTCGACTTCCTTGTCCTTGTCGTTGAGCGTCTGGTTGGGACCCCATTCATTCTTGCCGGCCGGCGACAGCTCGAAGCTCGAGATCGTCGCGCTGGTCAGATTCCACAGCCGAATGCCCTTGCCCTTGCCTTGGGCGAGCACTGTCGCCGGCAGCACGAGCAACGCAACGCCAACGACAACCAACCCACGCGACATTCAGCCTCTCCCTACCGCTTTCGTCCAAGGATGACGGCGTCTCACATATTTGCAAGGTCTAACTGTGCGAGCTGCCGCTTGATTTCGCCGATCTCGGGCTCGCTGCGCACCGCACGTGGCGCCGCGATGGTTTCGACGTGAAGGATTCGGGCCGGGCGCGCCGACAGGAAGAACAGGCGGTCGCCGAGGCGGACCGCGTCGTCTAGATCGTGGGTGACCAGGAGCGTCATCATCTTCCGGCTGGCCACCAGGGTGGCGACCTGATCGCGTAGCCGTCCGGCGAGCGCATTGTCGAGCGAGGCTAGCGGCTCGTCGAGGATCAGGAAATCCGGCTCGATGGCAAAGGCCCGGGCAAGCGCAACGCGGCGGGCGAGGCCGAGCGACAACTCACCGGGAAAATGGTTGCGGTGCGCGCTCAGTTCCAGCACCTCGAACAGCGCCGACAGCGTGCGCTCGTCGACATCAGGCGCGGCCAGCCGGACGTTCTCCTCGACGGTGCGCCAGGGCAACAGCCGCGGCTCCTGGAACACCATGCCAAGGCGCATGCCGGGCGAGCGCGTGACATGACCCTCATAGTTGCTATCGAGTCCGGCGAGTATCCGCAGCAGGGTGCTCTTGCCGCAGCCGGACGGGCCGAACAGCACGCCAACCTCGCCGGCGTTCAAGCTGAAGGTGACGTTGTCGAGCACGTCGTGCCGCTTCCCGGCCGCGCTCTCGAAACTCTTGCCTGTGATATTGACCTCAAGCTGCACGGAGCCGCCACCGCGTTAGCCTGGTTTCAAACGGCTGCACCAGCAAGGTCTCGATGACGAGCACGACGCCTGCAAAGCTCAGCGAGTAGGCGAGCAGCAGCGGGATGTCGAACAGCTGGAAAGCGACGCCGATCTCGAACCCGACGCCGTTCGGGCGGCCCAGATATTCGGCGACCAGTACGATCTTCCAGACCAGCGAGAGCCCGGAGCGCGCAGCGGCTGCAATGTAGGGCGCGAGCTGCGGCAGGATCACATGCCTGAACGCGCGGCCGCGCGGAATGGCGAATGCCGTCGCCATCTCGTCGAGCGCCGGGTCGAGTGCACGGGCGCCCTCGCGCAGCGTGACCACGGCGGTCGGCAGCTTGTTGATGGCGATGGCCGTGATGGCCGCAACCTCGGTCAGCCCGGCCCAGATGTAGGCAAGCACGATGACGACCAGCGCCGGCAGGTTGAGCAGCAGGATCAGCCAGGGATCGCCGAGACGATTGGCGAGCGACACGCGGCCCATCAGGTAGCCGATCGCCGAACCGATCGCCATCGCAAGGGTGAAGGCCAGCGCGACGCGGGCCAGCGTTGCGCCGAGATTGACGAACAGCGCGCCTGACCGGGCTTCGGTGGCGAGCACCGCAAGCACCGCCGGCGGCGGCGGCAGCTTCGCATCGCCGATCACGAGCGAGGCTATCCACCAGGTCGCGATGAACAGCGCGAAGGACAGGAGACGCAGCACCGCTAGTCTCCCGGGATCGCTTGATAGAAGGTGCCGGGATCGAGCTCGGTCGCCGTCCCGACCAGATCGCGGCCGCCGAGTTGCACCAGCACCCGGTAGAGCACGCGGGCATCCGCTTCTTCGTCAGCGATCGGACGGCGCGGGATGCCTTCGCGGTAGCGATCGCGATAGGCATGGAGCGTTGCGGCATCCTGCGCGCCGATGAGCGGCGCGATCGCGTCCCATTCGGCATCTGAGGTCGCAAGGATATCCTTTGCGGCACGCGTCACGGCGATGAAACGGGCCACCAGATCCTTGTTGGAATTGGCCCAGCCTTCGTCGAACACGTAGCCGATCATCGCGATGCGGCCCTTGCCGCCGAGCTTTTTCAGGACGTCTTCCATGCCGGCGAGACGGCGGAAGCCCTTGGCTTCAAGCGCGGCGCAGAAATTCCAGTAGTTGAGCATCGCGTCCATCTCGCCGTCGAGCGTCTTGGCGGCCAGCAGCGACGGCGCGCCGTAGACGATGGTCGACTGCGACTTCAGGTCGACGCCGTCCTGCTTCAGTGCGGCCTGCAGCAACAGCCAGTTCTTGTCGATCGCGCCGCCGGCAATTGCAAGCTTGCGTCCCTTGAGGTCCGTGAGCGTCTTGACCGGGGAGGAGTCCGGCACCATCACGGCGCCCAGCGCGCTCGAATAGGGATAGAATTGCAGCTTGGCGCCGAGCGAACGTTCGCGCGACACCCAGGGCCAGTCGGACACCATCACGTCGGCCGTGCCGGAGCGCAGCGCGATCTTGCCGGCCTCGGGGCTGGCGAGCTCGACGACGTCGATCAACAGATTGGCCTTCTTGTCGAGACCGTGGGAGCGAATGACGGCCAGTTCCCAGGCCAGCGTTCCGGTCTTCTGCGCTGCAACGCGGATGGTCTCCGCGGAGCACGAGATGCCGAACTGCATGACCGCCAGAACTGCCGCAGCCAACACCGTGCGTACAGAGATGATCATCGTTTGTTGAGCCACTTCCCCGAATGTTTTCTTTTCTGATCAACATCCATAGCATAGCTTGCGGAAAGAGAAGAGGAAGCAGGACCATGGCAGGAGCTGGCATGCTACGACCGATTGTCGCCATCCTGGCGCTCGCCGGGACGGCTGTCTGCGTGCGGGCCCAGGAGATCAATGACTATCCGACCTCGGCGCGGGCGGAATATGTGTTCGGCTGCATGAAGGCCAATGGCGAATCCAGGCAGTCGATCGAGCAATGTTCGTGCTCGATCGACGTGGTCGCCTCGATCATCCCCTACGATCGCTACGTCACCGCCGAGACCGTGCTGAGCATGGCGCAGGTGCGCGGCAACCTGGGCGGCCAGTTCCGCTCGTCCGAGCAGGCAGCGAACGCGCTCAACGACCTCAGGCGCGCCCAGGCCGAAGCCGAAGTCAGGTGCTTTTAGCGTTTGATCGTGAGAACGCGTCAGGACCCCTAATTCTAGGTCCCGGGATTCTCGACCTTCCATTCGTGCTCGAAGATGTGCCCGTCGGTGTCCTTGGCTTCGGCACGGAAGTGCTTGGCGCCATTCGAGACGTAGGTGAAGCGGATATTGGGGTCCTCGGAAATCGAGATTCCGCCCTCCATCGCGAGCACCGGACTGTCGTCCTGCCAGATGTGCAGCTCGTTGACGAAGAAGGCCGGGATATACAGCTGCGTAACCTGATCCATCTGCAGGCCTGAATTGTTCGGATGCCCGATCATGATCTGAGCTTCCCGCGCGCTCGTCGCCGGTCCCTGTTCGGACGTTGCGAATTGCCGGTAGCGCATCTGGCCGAGCCGGTTCTTCGCTTCCTCGACGTTCTTGCCGGCCGGCGCCGAGCAGCCGCCAGATGCTTTGATGTAGACCTTGCTGACATAGAGCTTGCCGTCGCTGAGCTCCGCGACGGCGTGGACGTTGGTGTAGTTGTTGACGCGGACGCGGGTCGATATCTCGGTGACGTTGGCGTTCGGCCCCAGCGTGAATTTCGCTGCCATCGGCGCGGGATTCTCATCGATGACCAGCGTGATCGCGACGAGGCGGCGGCTGTCGGTGGGCTGTAGCTTGCTGCGCAGCGTCACCGGAACGATCGCGGCGTCTTCCGCGCGCATCGGCATCTCGATGCCGATGACATCGTTGCCGTCGTTCATCGGACGGTTGCTGAAGATGTCCTGGACGAGGCCCGGCCAGGGATCATAGGTCTCGGCCGCGGGGGCAGCCGGTGTGCCCAGCGCGATCGTGAGGAGGCTGGCAATGCAAAGCAGGCGGGCCCGATGTCCGGTCATGTTCGCGAGATCCTATGCGAGCGACGTCATTATAGGACCAACCGCTACTCCCATTCAATTTCCGAGAATGCTGCAGTTGCGTTGCGGGCGTTGTAGTCGTCGAACAATTGCCAGCGCGGTCGCTCGCCGCCCGCGGCATGATCCGCCGCGGCCGTGATCGGCTTGCCGCTTGCGATCAGCGCGCGAATGTCTGCGGCCAGCGTCTCAAGATAACGCCGCTCGTCGGCAAGCGCTGCGGGCCACGCGCTCACGGGTCCGTGACCGGGAACCACGCGTGCTGCGGGGATCGCCGCGATGTCGTCCAGCGCGCGCAGCCAGCCCTTGAGGCTGCCGTCGACCACGGGAATATGCTCGAGAAACACCATATCACCTGCAAACAGGGTCTTGGTGCGCTCATCGAAGACCGTGAGGTCGTTGTCGCTATGGGCGGGTGGCCAGGCCTTCAGGGTGAGGGTCCGTCCGCCGAGGTCGAGCTTCAGCGTGTCGTCGACCAGCACGGTCGGGGGAATGATCCGGACTTCGTCGATCAACGCGTCGCCCATGGTCCGGCGAAACCCGTCGAGATAGAATTGCCCACGCGCAGCCAGCGCGCGGGGCATGGCCTTGTGGCCGACGAAGCTGGTCCCGTCGCCGACGAACGCCGCGTTGCCGAAGCTGTGGTCCGGATGGGCGTGGGTGTTGATCACGTAGCGGATCGGCTTGTCGCTATGGCTGCGGATCGCGGCGAGCAATTGCCGTCCTTCGCGGACGCTGCCACCGGTATCGATGACGGCAACGGCGCTGTCGCCGACCACGAATCCCACATTGGCGATGGCGCCTTCGTTCTCGCTGGTCATCAATGCGGTGACCCCGATGTGAACGAAGATTCCGGGAGCGACTTCGCTCACAGGCAATTCCGCCTCTTGCGCCCGCGCTATGGTCGGCGCCCAAAGCATCAGGAGCAGCGCAAGCACCGAACCGCCATGAGTCATGTTTCCGCCTCAGTTTTTCCGGAACGCGCGATCGATGTCGCCGCGCTCAAGTTTGCGCTGCAACAAGCAACGCGGCGCCGTCGTGATTACTATCATCCCTGTTGCACGTCGTGGTGCACCGGGCAATTGCTGGATATTGGTGCCATGTCCGATCAAGAGGAGACCACGTAATGAGAGTTGTCGGACGTCGTTCTGTCCTGCTCGCGCTTGCCGGCTTCATCGTCTGTCTCGCCGGCCGCGACATCGCGCGCGCGCAGGTCAACGAGCAGGGCGAACTCTCCATCGAGCTGGTCGATCCCGGGGTGCTCCGCATCTGCGCCGATCCGCGCAACCTGCCGTTCTCCAACGACAAGGGCGAGGGCTTTGAGAACAAGATCGGCGAGCTGCTGGCCGGGAAGCTGCAAAAGAAGCTCGACTACATGTTCTTTCCGCAGGCGACCGGCTTCGTGCGAATGACGCTCGGTTCGCACCGCTGCGACGTGATCATGGGATTTCCGCAGGGCGATGACCTCGCGCAGGGCACCAATCCCTATTACCGCACGGCCTATGCGATCGTCGCCAAGCCGGGCAGTGGGCTCGATGAGGTTACGACGCTCGAGGATGAGCGGCTGAAGGGCAAGCATATCGGCATCGTCGCGGGAACGCCGCCGGCGACCAACATGGCCATCAACGGTCTGATGAGCAATGCGAAGCCTTATCCGCTGATGATCGATACGCGCTACGATTCTTCGGCCGAGGCGATGATGAATGATCTCGAAAAGGGCGAGATCGATGCCGGCATCCTGTGGGGGCCGATGGCGGGCTTTTATGCCAAGAAGGCGAACCCGCCGCTGCACATCACGCCGCTGGTCAAGGAGACCAGCGGTCCGAAGCTGGTCTATCGGATCGGCATGGGCGTGCGTGGGTCCGACCAGAACTGGAAGCGGCAGCTCAATCGCCTGATCCAGGAGAACCAGCCGGAGATCAACAAGATTCTGCTCGAATACGGCGTGCCGCTGCTCGACGAGAACGATCGTCCGATCGGGCCGGAGACCGCGACCAAGTCGCCATGATCAGGCTCGCGGCCATGCTTGCGGTGATGGTTGTCGCCGCTTCGCCTGTCCGCGCGCAGGACCAGCCCGCAGAGCCCGAGGGCTATCGTACCGAGGATTATCGCGCGCCGGTGCCGGCAACACTTGCCGGCGCACGCGTGCTGACGACGGCGGAAGCGGAAGCGATCTGGCGCGACAAGTCCGGCGCCTTCGTCGACGTGTTGCCGCGCGCGCCGAAGCCAAATCTGCCTGCCGGCACGGTGTGGCGCGAACGGCCCCATTCCGCTATTCCCGGCAGCATCTGGCTGCCCGACACCGGCTACGGCAAGCTCGCCGCAGCGACGGAGGATTATCTGCGGCGCGGGCTGGCCCGCGCCTCCGGCGACGACAAGGCAAGATTGCTCGTGATCTATTGCCAGGAGAATTGCTGGATGTCGTGGAACGCAGCCAAGCGCACGCTCGCCTACGGCTACCGCAACGTGGCGTGGTATCCGGAGGGAATCGACGGCTGGGGGCGTGCCAATCTGCCGCTGGCAGATGTGGAGCCAGAGCCGCGCGAGGGCGAGCATTGAGCCCGTCCTCACGCGGCGTGCCGGTTATTTCTGCTTGTCGAGCTTGTTGATGGTCTTGCCGCCATCGCTGTCTGTGGTGGTGAACGTCACCTTGTCGCCGGCGTGGAAGTCCTCCAGCGACTGTCCCTTGGGCACCTTGTATTCTTGGTATTCTTGCATCGCGCCGCCGGCCGCGCCCACCGTTCCGCCTTGCGTCTGTTGGAGCGAAATGGTTCCACTCAATCGGTCAATCTTGGTGACTATTCCGGTCATGGGTTGCTGGGCCAAAGCCGCTGAGGTGATCAGGCTCGCAGCAGCGAGGCTGGTCATGACGATCTTGGCTGCTCTCATCGAGGTCTCCCAACTTCAGATATAGTTGGAGTCAACGAGCGGGCAGCGCAGTTTGTTCCGGATAAACCTGGCGCCGGCACCCCGATGATTGCCCGGGGACGATCGGTCGCGGACCTCAATCCAGTTCGTGCTGGATGGTGCGGCCCAGCGCGAACAGGCGCTGATCGATGGTGGTCGGCACCTCGCAGACGAATTTCACCACACGCCCGCGGTCCTCGAAGATCCGCGTCTCCCAGACCAGCTGGTTGCCGAGTTCATCGACCTTGGCCTGGTCCGGCGGGGTGGCGTCCTGCAACTTTTGCAGCTTGATCGTATCGTCGCGGATCTTTTCCGCGGCCTCGCGCTGCTTGCGCATCACGCGCTCCAGCCCGTTCATGACCGAGGCCCGCTGCCCGTTGAGCGTATCGAACAGGCCTGCAAACAACAGTTTTCCCGCATTGGCCTTGTCGGCCGCGGCGGCAGACAGGAACTCGGTGATTTCCTTCTGCGCGTCCTCCAGGGGAATGCGGCGCGCTGCAAGCTTGGTCGCTAGCGCGCTGACCTTCGGATCGTCCTTCCACTTGGTCTCGGCATCGCCGAGTGGCGGCCCGGCCCAGACCGCGGCGAGCGAGATCTCGGGCACCTTGGCCTGTTGGCAAGGCCAGTCCGGATAACGCGGGTCCGCAGCCGACGCTGCCTGGTTCGACAGAACCATCGCGAGCAGCGCGCCCAGTCCTGGCCGCCAGCCTGTCATGCCTCGCCTCCGCCGGGGCCGCGGCGTACTAGGCCGCGCGATGGATCGTAAGCCAGGATCGCGCCCATCATGAACACCACCGTGCAGCCGCCGACCACCGCGAGCGAGACCCAGTTCATCTTGCCGTACAGCGCAAACCGGATCAGCTCCACCGCATGCGTGAACGGATTGCACTGGCAGACATAATACAGCATCGGGCTGCCTTCCTGCACGCGCCAGAGCGGATAGAGGGCCGACGATGCAAAGAACATCGGGAAGATCACAAAGTTCATCACGCCGGCGAAGTTTTCGAGCTGCTTGATGCTGGCCGAGATCAGCATGCCCAATGCGCCGAGCATCAGGCCCGACAGCACCAGCGCCGGCAGCACGGTGAGGTAGCCGACGGTCGGCGGCGTGATGTCCCAGAACCACGCGATCAGCAGGAAGGCGTAGACCTGCAGCAGCGACACCGCGGTGCCGGCGAGCAGCTTGCAGAACAACAGATAGCCGCGCGGCAGCGGGCTGACGAGCAGCGTGCGCATGTTGCCCATCTCGCGGTCATAGACCATCGACAGCGAGGATTGCATGCCGTTGAACAGCTGGATCATCGCCATCAGGCCGGGCGCGATATAGACCTCGTAGAGGATGTAGGTCTCATAGGGCGGGATGATCGAGATGCCGAGCACCTGGCGGAAGCCCGCCGCGAAGATGAACAGCCAGACCAGCGGCCTGACCAGCGCCGAGACGAAGCGCTCGCGCTGATGCAGGAAGCGCAGCGCCTCGCGCCACACGATGCCGTTCAGGCAGACGATGTATTCCGACAGCGAGAAGCCGCTGCGCTCGGGCGTGACCGTCGTGCTGCTCATGTTGGCGGTCTTCCGGTGAGGGTTGCCGTTCCGGTCAGGCGCATGAACGCGGTGTTGACGTCCTGGGCGCCGGCCTCGGCGATCACGCGCGGCATCGGGCCGTGCGCCAGCATCCGACCCTGATGCAGCACCACGAGGTCGTCGCCCGGCATGATCTCGTCGAACAGATGCGTCGCCCAGAGCACCCCGATGCCCTGTTCGGTGACGAGTTGCCGGACATGGTCGAGAATGTCGGCGCGCGCCTTGACGTCGAGCCCGACGGTGGCCTCGTCGAGCAGCAATAGTCGGGGACGGTGCAGCAATGCGCGGGCGATCTCGAGCCTTCGCATCTGACCGCCGGAGAGATCGCGCACCTTGCTGCCGGCGCGGTCGGCAAGGCCGATGCGCGTGAGCACCTCGCCACTGCGCAGCCGCGCCTCGCGCCGCGAGATGCCGTGCAACGCGGCGTGATACAGCAGGTTCTGCGTCAGCGAGAGATCGAGATCGAGCGTGCGCGGCTGGAACACGACGCCCATCAGCCGCAGCGCTTCGCCCGGCGTCCGGCTGATGTCGTGGCCGAAGATCTTGATCTGGCCGTTCTGGATGCCGAACAGCCGGGTCACCAGCGAGAACAATGTGCTCTTGCCGGCGCCATTGAGACCCAGCAGGGCAGTGAAGCTCGCAGGCTGAACCGTGAAGCTGACATCAATCAAGGCGCGGCGCGGTCCGTAGCTGTGGCTGACATTGCCGATCGACAGCGCCGGCTGCACGGCCGCGACAGGACTTGCATCCGGCGAGGACTGGCTCGTGATATGGGCATCGGTTGCGGTCATGGCTGCGCGATCGTGATCCCCCAGGGCAGTTCGCCGACCTGAATGGTCTTGATCACCTTCTGGGCCGCGACGTCGATCACCGAGACGTCGTTCGAGACGCCGTTGGTGACCATCAGATATTTTTCGTCGGGAGTGAAATCCATGTGCCAGACCCGCTGGCCGACCAGCAGATATTTGAGGACCTTGTGGGTCGCGCCATCGACCACTGCGACGCGGTTGGCCGGGCCGAGCGCAACGAACGCGGTCTTGCCGTCCTTGGTCATGCCGATACCGACCGGCTGGATCGCTTCGTTGCGCAGGCCCGGAATTTCGAAGGTGATCTTGCCGGTCACCTCGCGCTTGACCGGATCGATGGTCGACACGGTGCCGCCGATCTCCGAGGAGATCCACAATTCGGAGCCGTCGCGCTTGAACTGGGCGAAGCGCGGCCGCGAATCGACCAGCACATTGGCGACGATCTGGCGCGTCGTGGTGTCGATGAAATGCGCCATGTTGGTCGTTTCGGAGGTGTTGATCAGGATCTTGCCGTCCGGGCTGATCGTCATGCCCTCGGGCTCGACGCCGACCTGGATGTCGCCGAGCCGGGCGCGCTTCTCCAGATCGATCACAGTGACCGTGTTGTCGTTCTCATTGGCGACATACATGGTCTTGCCGGCGGCATCCTGGGTGAACAATTCGGGGTCGGGGCCGGAGGGCAGGGTGTCGACGATTTCCTGGGTCTTGGTGTCGATCACCTGGATCGTGTCGTCGTCGCCGACCGCGACCATCACAAACTTGCCGTCGCGCGAGAACTCGATGCCGCGCGGCCGCTGGCCGACCTTGATGGTCTTGGTCACGGCCCAGCTGTTGGTGTCGATCACGGTGACGGTGTTGCCCTTCTCATTGGAGACGTAGGCAACGAAGGCGGACGCCGGTGTCGCGGCAAGCCAAACGAGCATCCCGGTCAACAGACAGCCACGCCACATGCGTTTCATCTCCCTCACTGCAGCTTGCATTTCGTTTCAGGCCGGTCAACACCGAGCGTATCGAGTTCGGAGACCTGATGCAGGAAACCTTCCTGCGGCGAGACCGAGACCACCATACGACCATCGGCCAGCAGGATCGGCTGACGGAGTTGCCAATTCCAGTCTCGCAGGGTCAATCGTGTGCCCTTGAAGGCGGCGATCGAGAAATCCTTGCCCTTGAGGAAGGCGATAACCTTCTTTGGGTCGCCCGAATTGGTGCGGGATGTGGCTTCGCCGATCATGCGGGCGGCGGTCCAGGCCTGCATGTCGAGCGCCGTCATCCGCCGCATGTTCAGCTTGACGAAGCGGTTCTGAATCTGGACGGCGCCCCATTGGTCATGCGTTGCGTCCCAGCTGGTCGGCACCAGTCCCGCCGAGCCCGCCACCGGGCGCGGATCCCAGGTCCGGTAAGGCAGATAGTTCGCGAACACCTCGCTCTCGTCGGCGGCGACGAGCACGTCGTAGGCCGGCGCCTGCTGCGTGAACACCGGCATCTGGCGCTGGATCAGCGTGACGCCAGAGTCGGTGCGGCGGGCGCCACCGGTATCCTCGAATGTCCTCTCCTGAACGATCTTGGCGCCGAAGCGCGTGGCGGCGCGGCGCAGCGCGTCGGCGTAAAGCTTGTCCTGATCGTGCGAGCCGACCACCAGCAGCCAGCGCTTCCACTGCTTCCACACCAGGTATTGGCTGAGCGCGTCGGCCAGCATCGAGCGGGTCGGCGCGATATGGATGACATTGGCGCGGCAGTCCTGCTCGCGTAGCCGGTCGTCGATCGCGCCCGCATTCAGCAGCACTGTGCCCCGGTCGTGCAGCGCATCGGCGACCTTGAGCAGGGCATCGGCGGACAAATCGGTGATGATAAAGTCGTTGCGGCCGGCGAGACCGGTCGCGACCTTGGCGACATCGTCGCTGTCCTTGACCTTGGCCTCGTCGAGCACGAAGCGCTGGTTGAGAAATTTTCCGGTCGTGTTGTTATCCTCGATCGCGAGGCGGGCGCCGGCGATGCCGTCATTGTCGGCCGGCTGCTGAACCAGCGAGAGCGTCGATTTGACGCCGGCATGGCCGAGATAGCCGATATGGATCTCGACGGGATCAGCCGCCAGCGCTCCGGTCGCCATCATGCTGAGCGCGATCGTGCCGATCAGCCATCGGAACATAATTCCTCCCGCAGTCTTTCCTCACTCGGCATGGCATTGTCGAAAGCTTCCGCTTTTCCGGCCATGCGTTGATGTGCAAGATGACGGAATTGGCCTGGCTTGCAACCCCGCTTTTTGTCGTTGCGAGGTTACAAATTCGATTGGTTCACAATCATGAGATCAGGGTTTGCATGAGATCAACGCTCACCGTCGTCATATCTTTGCTGGCGATGTCTGTGGCAGCGGCGCGCGCCGAGCCGCCCAAGCTCGCCGTGTTCGACCTCGAGATGATCGACACCAGCCTGCAGGGGGAAGTGGACGGGCCGCGGACCGACGAGCAGGCCCGGCCGCTCCGCACCGGCGATCAGGCGCGCAGGGAGCTTGCGGACTC
>NZ_VKHP01000183.1 GCF_010811875.1 Bradyrhizobium uaiense | reverse complement strand
TGCTGACCAAGCGCGAGCAGTATCACTCCAACGTGCTGATGCAGTCGGTCTCCATGCTGGAACAGGCGACCCGCACGCGGATTGAAGGATTGACCCAGTATTTCCTGAACCACGGCGTCGCCGACCAGGCAGCCGCCGCCCACCGTGCGATCGCGGCGGTCGGCAATGTCGTGCAGAAGCAGGCCTACATCCTCGCCTTCAGCGACACCTTCTACCTGCTCGGCGTAGCCCTGATTGTCGCACTGGTGGCGACACTGTTCCTGAAGAAGCCGGGCCAGCTCGCTGGCGGCGGTGGTGCGCATTAGAAACCCTCAACCAAGGAGAACGACCATGAAACCCCGGATGAACTTCTACCAGGCCGCCCCCGAGACCATCAAAGCGCTGGTCGCGGTCGAAAGCCAGATCACCGCGAGCGGCCTCGAGCAATCGCTGATCGAGCTGGTCAAGACCCGCGCCTCGCAGATCAACGGCTGCGCCTACTGCATCAACATGCACACCGAGGACGCCCGCAAGCACGGCGAGACCGAGCAGCGGCTCTATCTGCTCAACGCCTGGCGCGAGTCGCCGCTCTACTCCGAGCGCGAGCGCGCGGCGCTGGCCTGGACCGAAGCGTTGACGCTGGTTTCAGAGACGCATGCGCCCGACGCCGACTATGAGGCGGTGCGTGCGCAATTCACCGACAGCGAGCTGGTCAACCTGACCACGCTGATCGGCGCCATCAACGCCTGGAACCGGATCGCGATCGGCTTCCGCGCGGTGCATCCGGTGAAGGTGAAGGTGGCGGCGTGAGGGCGATACTGTCCGCCATCTATTCCACTGTCATGCCCCGCTTCATGCGGGGCATCCAGTACGCCGCGGCTTCTCGGCTCTAGCACGGCGGCCTCTGGATACTGGATCGCCCGGTCGCGCCGGGCGATGACACCGCGAGTGAGGACAGATCAAACCGCCGTCGCCCTCGCGAACTCGACATAGATCTCGCGCAGGCGATCGGTCATCGGACCGACCTTGCCGTTGCCGACCTTCTTGCCGTCGATCGCGACCACGCCCTGCACGAACACCGAGGCGCTGGTGATGAAGGCTTCCTTGGCGGCGAGCGCTTCCTCGACCGTGAAGGAACGCTCCTCGATGCGAAGCTGGCGCTCCTCGGCAAGCTTGACCACCGCCTTGCGGGTGCAGCCGGGCAGGATCTCGTTGCCGTTCTGCCGGGTCACGATGACATCGTCCTGGGTGACGATGAAGGACGAGGACGAGCCGCCCTCGGTGACCTTGCCGTCCTCGATCATCCAGGCTTCGCCGGCGCCGGCCGCGGCGGCAGCCTGCTTGGCCAGCACCTGCGCGAGCAGCGCCACGCTCTTGATGTCGCGCCGCTCCCAGCGGATGTCGGGCACCGTGATGACGTTGATGCCGGTCTTGGCCGATGGCGCGTTGATGATGTCCTTTTCCGAGGTGAACATCACCAGGGTCGGCTTGACGTCGGCCTTCGGGAAGGCGAAGTCGCGCCCCTTGTCGGCGCCGCGGGTAACCTCGAGATAGACCATGCCGTTGACGAGGTCGTTGCGCTTGACCAGCTCCTTCTGGATCTCCTCGATCCGCTCGAGCGTCTCGGGCAGCGCCAGCTCGATCTCGCCGACCGAGCGCTTCAGCCGGGCCAGATGCGAGGCGTTGTCGATCAGCTTGCCCTCGAGCACCGCCGCCACCTCGTAGATGCCATCGGCGAACAGGAAACCGCGATCGAACACCGAGACCTTGGCCTCGGAATGCGGCACGAACGAGCCGTTGACGTAAGCGATCTTTTCCACGCGAGTTCTCCTGCGGACGAAGGGGGAGTTCTGGGCTTTCGTATACGCAAATTGTTAACGGGGGAAAACCCTCCGCGTCGTCATTCCGGGGCGATGCGAAGCATCGAGCCCGGAATCCATTCCACCATGGGTGATGCGGCTCAATGGATTCCGGGCTCGCGCTGCGCGCGCCCCGGAATGACGAGCTGGGAGGACCGGCGCCTCCAGCCCTAATGCTGCAAGATCTTCGACAGGAACTTCTGCGCGCGGTCGCTGCGGGGCGTGCCGAAGAAGTCGGCCTTCTTGGCGTCCTCGACGATCTCGCCGCGGTCCATGAAGATGACGCGGTCGGCGACCTTGTTGGCAAAGCCCATTTCGTGGGTCACCACCATCATGGTCATGCCCTCGCGGGCGAGGTCGACCATGACGTCGAGCACCTCGCTGATCATCTCCGGGTCGAGCGCCGAGGTCGGCTCGTCGAACAGCATCGCGATCGGGTCCATCGCCAGCGCGCGTGCGATCGCGACGCGCTGCTGCTGACCGCCGGACAATTCGGCGGGAAACTTCTTGGCGTGATCCTTCAACCCGACGCGCTCCAGGAGCTTCATGCCCTTGGCCGTGGCATCGTCAGACTTGCGGCCCAGCACCTTCTCCTGCGCGAGGCGGAGGTTGTCGATGATGCGCAGATGCGGGAACAGCTCGAAGTGCTGGAACACCATGCCGACGCGCGAGCGCAGCTTCGGCAGGTCGGTCTTGGGATCGTTCACCTTGACGCCGTCGAGTGTGATGTCGCCGCCCTGGATCGGCTCCAGCGCGTTGACGCATTTGATCAGGGTCGACTTGCCCGAACCGGACGGGCCGCAGACCACCACCACTTCGCCCTTGGCGACGCTGGTGGTGCAGTCCTTCAGCACCTGGAAGGTCGGCCCGTACCATTTATTGACGTGATTGATCTCGATCATGATGGCTCGACTTGTTTGTTCAGCGAACAATGGCAATGCGCGACTGCAGGCGGCGGACGCCAAAGGAAGCGACACAGGAAATGACGAAGTAGACCAGCGCGGCGAACAGATACATTTCGACCAGACGGCCGTCGCGCTGCGCGACCTTGCTGGCCGCGCCGAGGAAATCCGGGATCGACAGCACGTAGACCAGCGAGGTGTCCTGGAACAGCACGATGGTCTGCGTCAGCAGCACCGGAAGCATGTTGCGGAACGCCTGCGGCAGCACGACGTAGCGCATCGACTGCGCGTAGGTCAGGCCGAGCGCGCTGGCCGCGGCCGGCTGGCCCTTCGAGATCGACTGGATGCCGGCGCGCATGATCTCGGAGAAGTACGCCGCCTCGAATGCGATGAAGGTGATCAGCGAGGAGGCGAAGGCGCCGACCGTGATCGGCCGCGACGCGCCGGTCAGCCACTGCCCGATATACGGCACCAGGAAGTAGAACCAGAAGATCACCAGCACCAGCGGCAGCGAGCGGATGAAGTCGACATAGAAGCCGGCGATACGCCCGAGCCATTTGTAGCTCGACAATCGCATCAAGGCGATCAGTGTGCCGAACACGAGGCCGCCGAACGCTGCAAGCGCCGTCAAGGTCAGCGTGAAGCGCATGCCCTCGAAGAACAGATAGGGCAGCGCGCGGCGGATGACGTCGAAATCGAAATTGCCGAGCATGGTCATTTGCCCGTGATGTAGCCGGGGATCGCGACATAGCGCTCGAGGAAGCGCATCGCGGTCACCACGACGAAATTGAGGAGAAGATAGAGCACGGTTGCCGCGGTGAACGCCTCGAACACCTGGAACGAGAATTCCTGCATCGACCGCGCCTGGCCGGTCAATTCGATCAGGCCGATGGTGATGGCGACCGCACTGTTCTTGATGGTGTTGAGGAATTCGGAGGTCAACGGCGGCAGGATAATGCGGAACGCCATCGGCAGCAGCACGTAGCGATAGGTCTGCACCGTGGTGAGGCCGAGCGCCGTCGAGGCCTGCTTCTGCCCGCGCGGCAGCGAGGTGATGCCGGCCTGCAACTGCACGGCGACGCGCGCCGACATGAAGAGCCCGACGCCGATCGCAGCCGTCCAGAACGGCGCATTCGGCAACTGCTTCAGCCACAGTCCGGCGGTCCGCGGCAGCAGCTCAGGCAGCACGAAGAACCACAGGAACAGCTGCACCAGCAGCGGCATGTTGCGGAAGAACTCGACCCAGCAGAAGCCGATCCACGACGCCGTCCGCGACGGCAGCGTGCGCAGCACGCCGATCACCGAGCCGGTCACCAGCGCGATGATCCAGGCGAGCACCGATACCTTGACGGTGACCACCAGTCCCGACAGCAACAGGTCGAGATAGGTGCCGGTCCCCATCGGGTTCGGCTCAAGAAAGATGTGCCAGTTCCAATTATAGTTCACGGGTCCCCCACGCGCGGCCGCGGCGATCACGCATTACGCCGACTTGGCGCGCGGCGTCTATGCAAATGTCCGGCCATTTTCCTCCAAAATGGCCGGACACGTTTATTTTCGGGCCCCGCCGCCGATGGCGACGGGTCATGCGCAACACTGCGATCAGTTCACCAGATACGCATCCGGATCAGGCGAATCCGCCGGCTTCGCAAACTGCTTCTTCATCTCCGGTCCAGCCGGCGAGTTGAGATTGAGGCCCTTCGGCGGGATCTTCTGGGTGAACCACTTGTCATAGATCTTCTGGCCCTCGCCGCTGGTGTAGAGCGCCGCGGTGGCGGCGTCGACGACCTTCTTGAACGGCGCGTCGTCCTTGCGCAGCATGATGCCGTAGGGTTCGGGCTTGGAGAACGCGTCCTTGGAGATGACGTAGTCGTCCGGCGACTTCGAGCCGGCGACGAGGCTGGCGAGCAGGATGTCGTCCATCACGAAGGCAACCGCGCGATCGGTCTCGACCATCAGGAAGGCCTCGGCATGATCCTTGGCGGGGATGATATTGACGCTCAGCCCGCGCGCAAGGTTGGCCTCGGTGAGCTGCTTGATGTTGGTGGTGCCGGCGGTCGAGACCACCGTCTTGCCCTTCAGATCATCGATCGAATTGATCTTGTTCGCCTTCTTCGTGACGTAGCGGCTGGCGGTCAGGAAGTGGCTGTTGGTGAAGGAGACCTGCTTCTGGCGCTCGGCATTGTTGGTGGTCGAGCCGCATTCGAGGTCGACGGTGCCGTTGGCCATCAGTGGAATGCGCGTCGCCGAAGTGACCGGGTTGAGCTTGACCTCGAGCTTGTCGAGCTTCAGCTCCTTCTTCACGGCATCGACGATCTTGTAGCAGATGTCCATCGCGTAGCCGACGGGCTTCTGGTTGTCGTCGAGATAGGAGAACGGGATCGACGAGTCACGGTAGCCGAGCGTGATCGCGCCGGTGTCCTTGATGTTCTTCAGCGTGCCGGTCAGCTCCTGGGCCTGCGCCTGGCTCGCGCCGAGCGCGGCGGCGAGCGCGAAGCCGATGAGATATTTGGGTGTCATACGTCTACTCCTTCGTGGAAACGGTCGATCTAGTGCGTGAGAATGTCGGCGAGGACGGGTGCGATGTAGCCGCGAAACTGTTCGGGATTCTCGCTCATCGGAAAATGACCGAGCTTCTCCATGATCGTGACGCTGGCGCCCCCTATTGCCGCTGCGGTCCGCCTCGTGTCCTCGGGCGTGCAGGAGAAATCATACTCGCCCGTGAGGAGATAGAGGTTGCATACTTTAGTATCGATTGACGCGACCCGGCCGCGCAGGTCGCCGTCGACACGGTAGAAATAGAGGTCGCCCTTGAACACACCGGGGCCGCCCTGCTTGTAGGCCCACAGCGTTTCCGTCCGCGCAGCTTCGGGGCTCTGCGGCGCGATCAGCCCCGACACCAGCGCAGCGCAGACCTCGCCGCCGTGAACGTCCGGCCGGTTCAGCCAGTCGGTGTCGTACCACGGCGCCTGGAAATCCGCGGCCTCGAGCCCGATCAGCGCGCGGAACTCGGCGGCATGTTCGATCGCAAGGTTGAGCACGATGCGGCCGCCGATCGAGCAGCCCATCACGACAGGCTTCTCCAGACCCAGCGCACGGCAGAACGCGCGGATGGTTTCGGTGTAGCGTGCAGTGGTGAGTTGGTATTCATCGCCGGTCCAGCTCATCGGCGGATTCGACTTGCCATGCCAGGGCATATCGAAGGCAATGATGCGGAATTTTTCGGCAAATTGCTCGTCAGCGAGCAGATGGCGCCACTGCCGCGCGTCTGATCCCGCGGTGTGCAGGCAGACCAGCGGAATGCCCTTGCCGTTCTCCTCGAAATAGATGCGGTGCAGCTCGTCGCCGATCTCGACGTGCACGTAGCGGCCGACCATCGGCTCGATATGACCGTTCATGACGGTTCCGCTCATGATACGGCTGCCGCGAAATGCTGCCGCGGCAGCGCCAGCAGGTCCTTGAAGTATTGCAGATGCGTCATGAAGGGATAGAGATCGCCCTCCAGCACCGCCTCGCCGCGCTTGGTCAGCGCCAGCAGATCATGCCAGCCGGGCGTCGGTTCGGCCTGCCAATAGGCGGCCCAGGCCTGCGGCGTCGCGCGATAGGCAAAGCGCCACGAGCGCATCAGGATCGGCGAAGGGACAAGCTCGACGATGCGCCCATTGCGGATCGCGGCATGAAACGGCCGCGCCATCGCACCGATCAGGCAGTCGCAATCGAGCAGCCGCCCGCGCGAGACCAGCGAAGGCGCGCGGTCGAGCAATGCGGGAAGGCCGGCAAACGCCGTCGTGACAGCGTCGTCGGTGGCGTCGGGCAATCGCGTCATCTGTCGGGGAAGTTTCCTGCGGCGGACGACCCATGATGACCGGAAGGCCGCGATCCCGCAAGGCGCCGATGCCCTTGGGTTCCCTGGATTATTCGCTTGACCAAACGCGGCGTGCCGGTTCAGCGCGCGGGCCGCGGCGGCATCTCAACTCGCCTTGACGGCACGTCCATTCTTCGGCGCCTGCGCCATCGCGCGCGCGAGCACCTGGGCTTCCTTCTTCAGCATGTCGGCGAGCTCGCTTTCGCGGCGGCGGATGCGGTCACTTGCCGCACCGATCGACAACGCGGCGACCACCTCGCCGGCATCGTCACGGACGGGGACGCCGACGCCACCCATGCCGGGGAACGCGGCGTCGAGCAGCACGGTGTGGCCGGCCTTGCGCGCCATGGCGATCCGCTCGCGCAGGAACTTCGGCGTGATGCGCGGCGATTTCGCCAGCCGCGGCACGATCACCTCGATCACGGCCTCGATCTCGGCATCCGGCAGCCAGACCAACAGCGCCAGCGCACCGGCACCGACGCCGAGCGGACGTCGGCTGCCGATCTGCAGATAGTTCGGCTGTAGCGGATGGCTGCCGACCGAGCGCGCCAGATACAGCGCCTCGACGCCGGAGCGCACCGACAACAGCGCGGTATCGGCCGAGCGCTCCGACAGCCGCAGCAGGCTCGGCTGCGCCAGCTCGGCGATGTCGACCGAGCGGCGCGCGCCGACCGCCATCACCCGCGCCTCCTGGCCGAGCTCATAGGTCTTGGCGCCGCTGACCCGGCTGACAAAACCTTCCTCGATCAGCGAGTTGAGGATGCGCAGCGCAGTCGCCTTGTTCAGCGAGGTGGTGTCGGCGATGTCGGTCAGCCGCAGCGGCGAGCGCTGCGCCAGCACGCGCAGGATCGCGCAGACCTTCTGGATCGCGTTGAACTTGTCGGGTTGGCCCGGCTCCGGCGGTGGCCTCTTGCGGCTGGTCCGCGCGGTCGCAGTCGTGGAGGCGTTCATGCCTTGGCCTTCCTTGCCTCAATTCCAAATCCTGAACCGGCACGACCAGTGGACTTGCCCGGCGGACATCATCCTAAGACGGATGATGCACGCCGGACACCGTATACTTTCGTCAGATGAAACTTTGAATTCAACTATCTGCGCTGCTTTGCAGCAATGCAGATATTTGAATTTCGTATCACGAAATCACCAGAATGCAGCTACGCCAGCCGCATCCTTCGGATCGTGAAGAGCGCGCCGAGGCTGAGGATACAGACCGCGGTGAGATAATAGCCCGGCGCGAGTTCGCCGATCGGCGCAAAGCCGCCCATCCAGGTCATGATCGCCGGCCCCATGCCGCCGAACAATGTGACGCCGATGTTGTAGCTGAGACCGAGCCCGGTGGCACGTGTCGCCGCTGGAAACAGCTCCGACATCAGCGCGGCCAGCGGCCCGTAATACAGCGACTTGAGCACGCCGAGCCAGAGCACGCCGAGCAGGATGATCATCGGCGTCGGCTTGCCGGTGAGCAGCAGGAACGCCGGGAAGATCGACACCAGCAACAATAGCGCAAACAGGATCATGTGCGTGGTGCGTCCGATCTTGTCGGAGACAAGACCTGCGATCGGCGCGAGCAACGCAACCGCCGTCTGCGCGGCGAATGCGGCGATGAACCCGACCGACGGCGCGAGGTTGAGCGTCTTCACCACATAGGTCGGCATGTAGACGATCAGATAGTTGACCGCAGTCGACACAGCGAGCGCACCGATCGCAAGCAGCGTGGCGAGCTTTTGCCGCGCCAGCACCTCCCTGACCGGCGAACCCTGCTTTCCGGCCGCGGGCGGCGGCGTGGCGTCCTCGACATGGTTGCGGATGTAGATGCCGACCGGACCGATCAGCACGCCGAACAGGAACGGCAGCCGCCAGCCCCAGGCTTGCAGATCCTCCGGGCTCATCAGCGAGGTCAAGAGCGCACCGAAGCCCGCTCCGAGCAGGCCGCTGACGCCCTGGCTTGCGAACTGCCAGCTCGCGACAAAGCCGCGCCGCTCCGGCATGTGCTCGACCAGGAACGCGGTCGAGGAGCCGAACTCGCCGCCGGCGGAGAAGCCCTGCACCAGCCGCGCCAGCATCACCGCGATCGGCGCCAGGATGCCGATGGTCTGATAAGTCGGCATCAGCGCCAGCACCAGCGTGCCTGCTGTCATCAACACGATCGACAGCATCAGCGAGGCCTTGCGGCCGTGCCGGTCGGCATAGGCGCCGAGCACGATGCCGCCGATCGGGCGGATCATGAACGACAGGCCGAAGCTGCCGAAGGTCAGCAGCAACGAGGTGGTCGGATCGTTGGCCGGAAAGAACGCCTTGGAGAGATAGACCGCGAAATAGGCGTAGACCGAGATGTCGTACCATTCGAGCGCATTGCCGACCGAGGTCGCGACGATCAGGCGGGTGATGTTGTTCTTGGTGGTGGCGTTGACCTGAGAGTTAATCGGCGTCGATAGTGTCATCTAGATTCCTTGGCCATTTTAGACACTGTTTCGTTTCGCTTCACCTCTCCCCGCCTGCGGGGAGAGGTCGGATTGCATCGTCAGATGCAATCCGGGTGAGGGGGTACAGGTCTCACGTCGATCACACGTGTGGAGAGAGGCCCCTCACCCCACCCTCTCCCCGCAAGAGCGGGGCGAGGGAGTCCATCCAGTCTTTGCTTGGCCCAGCGCCGCCCTTCACCCCTTGTGCGGCGTCTCGCCGAGATCCCAGAACAGGCCGGCCATGATGGTCAGCGCCTCCTCGGTCACCGGCAGCAGGATGTGCTCGTCGGGAGCGTGCTGCGAGCAGCCCGGATAAGAATGCGGCACCCAGATCGTCGGCAGGCCGAGGCCTTCGGAGAACACGTCGTTCGGCAGCGAGCCGCCGAAGTTCGGCAGTACCGCCGGCGCCTTGCCGGTGGTGGTGCGGATCGAGTTCGCCGCCCAGTCGATCCACGGGCTGTCCATGTCGGTGCGCGAAGCGGCAAAGCGCTGCGTACCGGATACTTCGACCATCGGAAATCCGTTCTTGTGCAGATAGTCGCGCACCGCGTCGATCACCTCGAGATGCCTGGTGCCGACCACGAAGCGGAGCTGCAGCACCGCGTTCGCCTTGCCGGGAATCGCGTTGGCGGGCTTGTCGATATTGCCCGACGACATCGCCAGCACTTCGAGCGTGTTCCAGGCATAGAGCCGCTCGGCCGCGGTCAGGCCCTCCTCGCCCCAATCTTCCGCCAACTGAGGCTCGTCCGCCGTCGGCTTGATCTCGACGTCGGCGAGCGCGGCGCGGACGCGGTTCGAGATCGGCGGCGGCTTCAGGATCTCGAGCTTCATGCGGCCCTTGCCGTCGACGAGGCTCGCGATCGCGCTCGCCAGGATCGTCGCGGGATTGGCGAGCACGCCACCCCAATTGCCGGAATGGTTGCCGCCCTCGCGCAGATTGACGTCGAGATGGATGCGGTTGCCGCCGCGGCAGCCGAGGAAGATGGTCGGCCGCTCCCCCGACAGCCGCGGCCCGTCGGAGGCAATGAACAGATCCGCTTTCAGCTCCTCGCGATGCGCCTCGCAGACCTCGCGCAGATCGGGCGAGCCGATTTCCTCGCCGGTTTCGATGATGAACTTGGCGTTGAAGCCGAGCTTGCCGCCGCGCGCCTGCTTCACCGCCCGCAGCGCAGCCATGTTGATCGAATGCTGGCCCTTGTTGTCGGCGGTGCCGCGGCCGTAGACGCGGTCGCCCTTGACCGTGGTCTGCCAGGGATTGAGCCCGTCGCGCCATTCGCCGACCATGCCGTCGACGACGTCGCCATGGCCGTAGGTCAGCACGGTCGGGCGCGCGGCATTCTCCTGGTAGTCGGCGATCAGATACGGGCCACGGCCGGTCGGCGACTCGATCAGGCGGGTCTTGAAATCGAGCTCGGCAAAGGCCGGCTGCAGATTCTCGACCAGATAGGCGCGCAATGCATCAGCCTTGTCGGCATTCAGGCTCTCGGTCTGGTAGCCGACCCTGCGGTCCAGCTCCTTCAAGAACTGTCCCGATTGAAAATGCTCTCGCGCGTTTGCGACTGCGTCGGCCCGTGTCGCCATGATTGTTCCTTCGTCCGGTCACGTCTTGGCATGAACCTGCCGGAGCGCCGCGTCGCGCATCCGGATCATGCTTCTGGAGAGCCGCAACCTATCGGGATCGGCGCGCGACCGGAAGGGCACCAAATGCGAATGGGCCTTGCCAAAACGTGGGAAGTCGCAACAAGTTGATGCGGGGATGCCCGGCATCGACCGGGCAGCACGGCGCAAGGTTTCGACCAAGGTTACGGCAATGACAAAACAAATCCGGCTCAACGCCTTTGCCATGAACTGCGTGGCGCATCAGTCGCCGGGGCTGTGGACCCATCCGCGCGACCGCACCAAGGACTACAACAAGCTGTCCTACTGGACCGATCTGGCGAAGACGCTGGAGCGCGGCCGGTTCGACGGGTTGTTCCTCGCCGACGTGCTCGGCGTCTACGACGTCTATGCCGGCAATCCGGATGCGGCGCTGCGCAACGCGGCGCAGACCCCGGCCAACGAGCCGCTGATGCTGATCCCGGCGATGGCTGCAGTAACCGAAAATCTCGGCTTCGGCGTCACCAGCAATCTCTCCTTCGAGCCGCCCTACCCGTTCGCGCGGCGGATGTCGACGCTCGACCATCTGACCGGCGGCCGGGTCGGCTGGAACGTGGTGACCGGCTATCTCGACAGCGCGGCGCGCGGCGCCGGCAAGGACAAGCAGACCGCACATGACGACCGCTACGAGCTCGCCGACGAATATATGGAGCTGGTCTACAAGCTCTGGGAAGGCAGCTGGGAGGACGACGCCGCGATCCGCGACGTCGCGCGCGGCATCTTCACGGATCCAAAGAAGGTGCATCGCGTGCAGCACGAGGGCAACAACTACCGGCTCAACGCGATCCATCTGTCGGAGCCGTCGCCGCAGCGCACGCCGGTGCTCTACCAGGCCGGCACCTCGCCGCGCGGCCGGCAGTTCGCCGCCGAGCACGCCGAATGCGTGTTCATGTCGGGCCCGTCAGCCAAGGTGATCGGCCCGCGGGTGTCGGCGATCCGCGAGCTCGCCGCCGCAAAGGGCCGCAACGCCGCCGAGATCCTGATGTTCTCGATGATGTGCATCGTGGTGGCGCCGACCGAGGCCGAAGCCAAGGCGAAATACGCCGAGTATCGCAGCCACATCAGCCATAAGGGCGCGCTGGCGCTGATGTCGGGCTGGACCGGCGTCGACTTCTCGACCTATTCGCTCGACCAGGAGGTGCGGCACGTGCAGAACGACGCCGGCCGTTCCGCGATGGACAACGTCACCCGCGCCGACCCCGACCGGGTCTGGACCGTGCGCGAGGTTGCCGAGCATGTCGGCATCGGCGGCGCCGGCCCCGTGGTGGTCGGCTCACCCGAGCAGGTCGCCGACAAGATCGAGCAATGGTTCGAGGACACCGGCGTCGACGGCCTCAACGTCGCCTTTGCGATCTCGCCCGGCGATTTCGAGGATATCGCCGACATGCTGGTGCCGGAGCTGACCAAGCGCGGCCGCTACAAGAAAGAATATGCGAAAGGCACGCTGCGCGAAAAGCTGTTCGGCGAAGGGCGCAGAAAGCTCAACGACACGCATCCGGCGAGCCGCTATCGGGTGAAACGGAGCGCAGCGGCGGAGTAGAGGACGCTCTTCGTCCCGTCATCCCCGCGCAAAGGCTTCGCCTTTGTCGCTGGAGGTGCGAGCGGAGCGAGCCTCGAAGGATCGACGGCCACCAGCCGGGCCGTCGACCCTTCGAGACGCGCTTCGCGCTCCTCAGGGTGACGGTGTGAGAACAAGCGTGCGCCGTTCAATTCACCGAATTGCTCACCATCACCTCGATCAGCTTCGCACCCGGGCGGCTGAACGCCGACTTCATTGCGCCCTTCAGCTCCTGCGGATCGGTGACCTTGATCGCCTCCAACCCGAGCGAACGCGCGACGCCGGTGAAATCGACCGGCGGATCGACGAAATCCATGCCGACATAATGATCGTCGCCATGGAACGCGAGCAGGCGCTGCTTGATGATGCGGTAGCCGCCATTGTTGACGATGACGAAGGTCAGCGGCAGCTTGTGGTTGGCGGCGGTCCACAGCGACTGGATCGAATACATCGACGAGCCGTCGCCGGAATAGCACACCACCGGCCGCTGCGGATTGGCGAGGCTGACGCCGACCGCGGCCGGCAGGCCCCAGCCGATGCCGCCCGACGCCAGCGCGTGATAACCGTAACGATCGCGATGCGCACGCAGCGCGAGGATCTGCCGCGACGAGGTCAGGCCCTCGTCGACCAGGATCGCGTTGTCAGGCATCGCTTCGACGACCTGCAGTGCAAGCCAATCGGGATCGATCGGCGAGGTGTGACTGGCCTTCGAGATCTGCTCGACCAACGCCTTGCGCTTCGCCGTCCAGTTTTTCGTCGACAGCGCCGCGAGGCCCTGTTTGGCACGCGTCTCCAGCGCACCGCCGCCGAGCTCCTTCAATGCCGGGACCAGCGCGCGCAGCGTCTCCTTGACGTCGGCCTTGACCGCGATCTCCGCGCCGTAGTTCTTGGCGAGATCGCTGTCGACCAGGCCGACCTGCACGATCGAGAGCCCGTCCGGCAGCGGATCGATCTCGCTGTAGACGGACATCCGCAGCGGATCGCCGCCGAGCGCGATCAAGAGATCATGCGGCGCCAGCGCATCGCGCGCGACCTTCTGCAGCCGCGCGATCGCGCCCATGAAGCTCGGGCTTTCGGAAAGGAAGTGCGAGCCATAGGGCGTCGGCGACTGCCAGGCCGGGCAGCCCAGCGTCTCGGCAAGATCGGCCGCCTCGCGCAGCGCATCGCTTTTGACGATCTCGTCGCCGACGACGATCACCGGACGCTCCGCTTTCAGGATCCGCGTAGCCAGCCCCTTCAGCGACTCCTCCGACGGCCGGACACGAGTGTCGACCCGGGTGGAGCGGCCGAGTTCGATGCCGGCCTCCGAATTGAGGATGTCGCCCGGCAGCGAGATGAACACCGGCCCGGTCGGCGGCGTGGTGGCGATCTTGGCGGCGCGGCGCACGATGCGCGGCAGGTCTTCGAGCCGCGTCACCTCGACCGCCCACTTCACCAAGGGAGTGGCCATCTGCACCAGCGGGCCGTAGAGCACCGGCTCGGTCAGCCCGTGGCCCTGCTCCTGCTGCCCGGCGGTCAGGATCAGCGGCGTGCCGGTGAAGCTGGCGTTGTAGAGCGAACCCATCGCATTGCCGAGACCGGGCGCGACATGCACGTTACAGGCGACGAGCTTGCCCGAGGCGCGGCTGAAGCCATCGGCCATCGCGACCACCAGACTCTCCTGCATCGCCATCACATACGTGAGATCGGGATGGTCTTTCAGCGCGTGCATGATCGGCAGTTCGGTGGTGCCGGGATTGCCGAACAGATGGGTGACGCCCTCATCCTTCAGCAGCGCCAGAAATGCCGAGCGGCCGGTAATGCGATTCTTCATGTTCCCTCCAGGCCTGTCAGCGCGTTGGCCGACGGGATCAAGGGAGATGACCAAACTTGCGCTCCGGGAGCAATCGAGCGACCGGTCATGGCCGCATTCCGCAGGCGCGCGCCTGATGCAGGACGCGCGCTAGAACATCCCTTCGCGCTCGCTGCGCTTCTTCTTTTTCGAGCGCTGCCAGACCACGCCGGGATAGCCCTTCAGCGGCACCAGCGGCTCGCCGGTGTAGGCCCATTCCTGCAGTTCCTCGATCGCGATGTGATAGAGCGGCTGCCGGCCGGTGCGCCCCGAGAACAGCGCGCGCGGGATGTTGACCATGTGCGGCGACCGCGCACGTTCGTAACAAATCGGCGTGCCGCAATTGGCGCAGAAGCTGCGCGCGGTCTTGGTGGCGGCATCGTCGTAGCGCGACAGCTCGCTCGCGCCTTGCGTGATGCGGAAACGTTTGCGCCAGCTGCCGACATAAGTCGCATAAACGGCGCCATGGGCACGGCGGCTGGCGGCGGTGTGATCGTGCCAGGCCCAGCGCGCCGGCACGTCAATCTCGAACCGCACCTTGCCGCACAGGCATTGGCCGGCCGCAGGCTTTGCGAGCGCCACAGGCTTGGGCTTCTTGGTCGGCTCGAACTCGTCGTCCGGAAACATCGGGAGGCGCTCCATTGCTCGGCGTCATTGCGAGGAGCGAAGCGACGAAGCAATCCATCCCTCCGCATACCCGGAGATATGGATTGCTTCGCTTCGCTCGCAATGACGCGAAGTCAAGCCTGCGCCAGCTCGTCGTGCGCGGGATAATCCGTGTAGCCCTTCTCCTCACCGGCATAGAAAGTGGCGCGGTTGTACTTGGTCAGCGGGTAGCCGCGTTGCAGGCGGCGCGGCAGGTCCGGGTTGGAGATGAAGTAGCGGCCGAACGCGATCGCATCGGCATGGCCTTCCGCGATCGCGCTCGCGGCGCTGTCGCCGACGAAATTGCCGGCGGTGATCAGCACACCGCTCCACATCGGGCGGTACAGCACCATCGCGGACGGCACGTTCTGCCAGTCGACCTCGGCTCGGCCCGTGCCCGAGGCACGCGGCTCGATGAAATGCAGATAGGCGAGCCCGAACTTGTCCAGCGCCTTGATGGCGTGGCTGTAGAGCGGCATCGGATCGGCCTCGCCGCTGCCATTGGCAATGCCGTAGGGCGAGAGCCGCACGCCGACGCGATCGGCGCCCCAGATCTCGGTCACCGCCTGCGTCACCTCCAGCAGGAAGCGGACGCGGTTCTCGATCGACCCGCCATACTGGTCGGTGCGCTGATTGCTGCGCGATTGCAGGAACTGCTCGATCAGATAGCCGTTGGCGCCGTGAATCTCGACGCCGTCGAAACCGGCCACGAGCGCGTTCTTCGCGCCCTCACGATAGGCCTCGACCATCAGGGCGACCTCACTGGTCTCGAGCGCACGCGGCGTCTCGTAATCGACCACCTTGCCGTCCGCGGTCATGCATTTGAACTCGGAGGGGATCGCGACCGCCGACGGCGCCACCGGCAGCGCGCCACCCGGCTGGAACGAGGAATGCGAGACGCGGCCGACGTGCCAGAGCTGCAGGAAGATCAAGCCGCCCTTGGCGTGCACGGCATCCACCACCTCGCGCCAGCCCGCGATCTGGGCCTCGCTGTAGATGCCGGGGACGCCGGGATTGCCGAAGCCGGTGGCGACCACCGGCGAGGCTTCCGCGATCAGCAGGCCGCCGGGCGTCGCGCGCTGCGCATAATATTCCGCGTTCATCGGCCGCGGCGCGAGGCTCGGCCGCGCCGCCCGCATCCGCGTCAGCGGCGCCATCACGACGCGATGCTTGAGCTGGTACGGGCCGACCCTGAGCGGAGAGAACAGCGACGGAGGATTCATGCCTACCCCAATTAATCTTATGTGATTTCCCGTTATCTAACGGGTTCATCTTGTTCATAAAAGCGGGTAGTGGCAATCTGTTGCCACGAGAACAGGTCTCCCATGTCGAAATCGAGCGCCTCATCGCTCCCCTCCCTGAGCGTCCGCATCGACCTCGATGCCGAGGACCGGATCGGGCCGGGCAAGATCCTGCTGCTCGAGCAGATCAAGGAATGCGGCTCGATCTCGGCCGCCGGCCGCGCCATGGACATGAGCTACAAGCGCGCCTGGGACCTGGTCGACGAGATCAACCGCATCTGCCGCCAGGCGGCGGTGGAACGCCAGACCGGCGGCAAGAACGGCGGCGGCGCGGTGCTGACCCCGTTCGGCCTGTCTTTGGTGGCACGCTACCGCAAGATCGAGCGCGATGCGGCGAGCGCCGTGCGCAAGGATCTCGAGGCGCTGCGCAGCGACATCGGCAAACCGAAGAAGGCCGTCGGGCGGTAAACGCAGGGACCTCCGGCCGTCGCAGGGACGCGCCCGCGAAAATATCGAAAACAACCCCATGCACAGTAGCCGGCGGCGACCGGCGTGCGACAAGGCATCTTGACGTGTCGGGCAACTCAGGGGTATATTTCTAATATTCAGAAATTGGCGAGGCTGTCTCCTCTTTCACCACCGTCATCGCCCGGCTCGACCGGGCGATCCAGTACGCCGCGGCCCTTCGGCTCAAGCACTGCGGTCTCTGGAATACTGGATCACCCGCATGCGCGGGTGATGACACTGAGGAAGCTGAGCAATCACCCCGTCATCTTGAGGAGCCCGCCAACGGCGGGCGTCCCGAAGGATGACTACAATGCCATTATGCGATTGCCCGCCGCAGGCGGCGAGAGGCAGGAAGCACCGCCTAACCAGTCTTGATCCACACTGCCTTGACGTTGAGATACTCCTCGACGTGCTGCTTGCCGGACTCGCGGCCGTAGCCGCTCATCTTGTAGCCGCCGAACGGCACCGCGGGATCCATTGCCTGGTAGCAATTGACCCAGACCGATCCGGCGCGCAGCGCCTTCGCGACCTGGTGCGCCTTGCTGACATTGGTGGTCCAGACGCCGGAGCCGAGGCCGAAGGTGGTGGCGTTGGCGCGCTTGATCAGCTCGTCCGGGTCCTTGAACGAGATCGCCGAGATCACCGGGCCGAAGATCTCCTCCTGCGCGATGCGCATGTTGTCCTGCACATTGGCGAACACCGTCGGCTGCACGAAGTAACCCTTCGACAGCGCGCCCTCGGTGAGACGACCGCCGCCGGCCAGCGCCTTGGCGCCCTCCTTCTGGCCGAGGTCGAGATAGCCGGAGACGCGGTCGAGCTGACCCTTCGACACCAGCGGCCCGATCTGGGTGTTGGGATCGAGGCCGTTGCCGACCTGCAGCTTCTTGCCGAACTCGGCGACGCGGCCCACGAATTCGTCATAGACCTTCTGCTCGATGAACAGCCGCGTGCCGGCGCTGCAGATCTGCCCTGAGTTGGCGAACACCGCCATCGCCGCGCCCGGCACCGCCGCATCGAGATCGGCGTCGGCGAACACGATGTCCGGCGACTTGCCGCCGAGCTCGAGCGACACGCGCTTGAGGTTGCCGGCCGACGCACGGATGATCGACTGGCCCGTGACGTGCGAGCCGGTGAAGGCGACTTTGTCGACATCGGGATGATTGGCGAGCGCAGCACCCGCGGTCTCGCCATAGCCCGGCACGACGTTGACGACGCCGGGCGGAATGCCGGCCTCCATGCAGAGCTCGCCGATGCGCAGCGAGGTCAGCGGCGATTCCTCGGCCGGCTTCAGCACCACGGTGCAGCCGGTCGCGATCGCAGGGCCGATCTTCCAGATCGAGGCGGTCAGCGGCCCGTTCCACGGGATGATGGCGCCGACCACGCCGATCGGCTCCTTCAGCGTGTAGGAGAAGATCTCGCCGGGCAGCGAGTTCTCGATGGTCTCGCCGTGGATCGCGGTGGCTTGTCCCGCGTAGTAGCGCAGCATGCCGAGTACGCGCAGCCGGTTGCCGCGGGTGCGGCTGATCGGCGCGCCCATGTCGAGCGTGTCGAGCTGGGACAATTCCTCGAAATTGGCTTCGACCAGCTCGGCGAGCTTGAGCAGCATGTTCTGCCGCTCGAACGGCTTCACCTTGCTCCAGGGCCCTTCGAAGGCGCGGCGCGCCGCCGCAACCGCGCGGTTGATATCCTCGGCATCGCCTTCGGCGACCGTCGCGAGCAATTCACCGGTGGCGGGGTTATGGGTTTCGAACTTTTTGCCGGATGCGGCGTCGAGCCATTTGCCGTCGATCAGCATCTTCTTGTAGGAGCCGTCGGCATAAGGATGGCGCGTGATCGGAATAGCCTGCGAAACAGCCATGTTTGCACTCCCTGTCAAATTGTCGGCTGAGGTCTTTTGGAAGCGTTATATCGGCGATTCTACAGCGCAGACGCGCAACCGTAAAGCGGCGCCGACGTTGAAGATGGTGGCGCGCATGAAACCTCCCATGCGCCTGCATGCATGGTACGCGCATTATGCTAAGGGTTTCCTGTTTGACGCGTTTTCTTCACGCGAATGGGAACCACTTCGCTTGAAAACGCTATGATAACCTCAGCCACATATGTGTCCGGAGACAACAGATGCCTTACCCCGTGATATCAGCCAATCATGTTGCCGTGATCACCGGAGGCGCATCCGGCATCGGTCTCGCAGCCGCGATACGGTTTGCCGAAGCCGGCATGAAGGTCTGCATCGCCGATCTCGGCGATGACAGGCTGAAGGCGGCTGCGGCAAAACTGTCATCTGCCGCACCCGGCGGCGCGGATGACATCATGACGGCTGCCGTCGACGTCAGTCGGGCCGACGAGGTCGCAAATCTCGAAGCCGCCGTCGCAAAAAGATTCGGCGGCACCGATATCCTGATGAACAATGCCGGCATCCAGCCCGGCAGCGCGATGTTCGGTCCGTCAGACGATTGGCAGCGCATCCTTGGCGTCAATCTGTGGGGCGTCATCAACGGCACCCAGGCCTTTGCCCCCAACATGATCAAGCGCGGCCGGCCGGGGCTGATCATCAACACCGGCTCCAAGCAAGGCATCACCACGCCGCCGGGCGATCCCGCCTACAACGTCTCCAAGGCCGGCGTGAAGGCGTTCACCGAAGCGCTGCAACACGAGCTGCGCAACACCGACGGCTGAAGCTCACGGCACATCTGCTGATCCCGGGCTTCGTGTTCACCGGACTCACCGCACGCGGCCGCACCGAGAAGCCGGCCGGCGCCTGGACATCGGAGCAGACCGTCGGCTTCATGATCGAACGCCTCGATGCCGGCGACTTCTATATCCTCTGCCCTGATAACGACGTGCCGCGCGCGCTCGACGAACGCCGCATCCTGTGGGCCGCCGGCGACATCGTAGAGAACCGCCCGCCGCTGTCACGCTGGCACAAGGATTACGGCGATGCGTTCGCGGCGTTCGTGAAAGGGAAGTGAAAGCGCAGGGTAAGGCTAACTCACCTTTCTCCATTCGTGCTGTCATCGCCCGGCTCGACCGGGCGATCCAGTATTCCAGAGACTTCAGTGCTTGAACCGAGGGGCCGCGGCGTACTGGATGCCCCGCATGAAGCGGGGCATGACAGCGGAATAAATGGCGGACAGGCCGGATCGGTCGGCTGCTCGATCGCCCATGAATCCAGCGGGTAGGCATAGCGCAGGCTCTGGTCGCCGAAACGGGTCTGCCGCGCCTTGCTGATCAGCCCGGGCAGCGTCATGACCAGCGCGACGACCTGGTTGATCGACAGGCGGATGGTCGGCACAAATGGTGGGGTACGCTTCGCTTCTGTAACGGGCCTCGATCAGTCAATCCCTTTTTGCGTTGTCCACTCGCCGGG
>NZ_VKHP01000182.1 GCF_010811875.1 Bradyrhizobium uaiense | reverse complement strand
TGGCCGACGGGGCCGAGCGCGGCGTCGTGATCCAGGATGGCAAGATCGTTGAACTGGTCGGCCGCGGTCGCCAGGCCGCGACCGCCGATATGACGATCTTCGACGCCAGTACCCATGTGGTGCTGCCGGGCCTGATCAACACCCATCATCATTTCTACCAGACGCTGACGCGCGCGGTTCCGGCTGCGCTCGATCGCGAGCTCTTTCCCTGGCTTCAGGCACTCTATCCGGTGTGGGCGAGGCTGACGCCGGACGCCTTGTCACTCGGCGTCACCGTCGCGATGTCGGAATTGCTGCTGTCGGGCTGCACCACCACCACCGACCATCATTACGTGTTCCCCGCCGGGCTGGAACATGCCATCGACATCGAGGTCGAGGTGGCCAGACGGCTGGGCTTGCGCGTGTTGCTGACGCGCGGCTCGATGAACCTCTCGCAGCGCGATGGCGGCCTGCCGCCCGACAGCGTGGTTCAGGATGAAGACACTATCCTGGCCGACAGCGAACGGGTCGTTGCCCGGCACCACCAGCGCGGCGCAGATGCGATGGTGCAGATTGCGCTGGCGCCATGTTCGCCTTTCTCGGTGACCACCTCGTTGATGCGCCGGACCGCCGAGCTTGCCGGCAAGCTCGACGTTCGCCTGCACACCCATCTTGCGGAGACGGAGGACGAGAACAGATTTTGTCAGGAGGCGTACCGTTGTCGACCGCTGGATTATCTCGAGCAATGCGGTTGGCTCAATTCGCGCACCTGGCTTGCCCACGGCATCCATTTCAACCCGGAGGAAATGGTACGGCTTGGCAAAGCCGGGATGACGGTCAGCCATTGTGCCTGCAGCAACCAGGTCCTCGCCTCAGGCTGCTGCCCGGTCTGCGAGATGGAAGGGGCCGGCGTCGGAATCGGGCTCGGTGTCGATGGCTCCGCCTCCAACGACGAATCGAACCTGATGCAGGAGGTGCGCGCCGCCTTCCTGGTGCAGCGGGCGCGTTATGGCGTCAATCGCGTCAGTCACATCGACGCGCTGCGATGGGCCACCAAGGGCTCCGCAGCTTGCGTCGGCCGGCCCGAACTCGGTGAGATCGCGGTCGGGAAGGCGGCCGATCTCGCGCTCTTCAAGCTCGACGAGCTGCGCTTCTCCGGGCATGGCGACCCGCTGGCGGCGCTTGTGCTGTGCGGGGCGCACCGTGCCGACCGCGTCATGGTCGGCGGCCGCTGGACCGTCATTGACGGCGCGATTCCCGGGCTCGACGTCGCCGATCTGATAAGCCGGCACAGCGCCGCTGCCCGCGCCATTCAGGCCGGCTAGGTTTCGGCGCGAGCGGGGCGTCGTCGATCGTCGGGTGGCTTGATCCTCCTCTGCAAGAGGAGGATCATTTCGGAGCGGCGGTCGCTCACTTGCCGGGAAGCTTGTCGTCGATGCCCTTGACGTAGAAGTTCATGCCGAGGATCTGATCATCCGCAAGATGATCGCCGCCCTTGCACTCGACGTCCTTGCCGTCCTGCGCGACGACGGGGCACTTGAACGGATGCAGCTTGCCGGCGGCGATGGCTGCCTGGGTGTCCTCCGCCGTCTTCTTCACGTCGTCAGGCATGTTGGTGTAGGGCGCCATTTCGAACATCTTGGTCTCGAGGCCGCCCCAGGTATCGCCGGATTTCCAGGTGCCGTCGAGCTCCGCCTTCACCCTCTCGATATAGTAGGGTGCCCACGTATCGAGGATCGAGGTCAGCTGGGCCTTCGGGCCGAACTTGATCATTTCGGAATCTTGGCCGAATGCGAGCTTGCCGCGCTCGCCTGCGATTTGCATCGCGGCCGGCGAGTCGGTGTGTTGCATGATGATGTCGGCGCCCTGATCGAGCAGCGCCTTCGCAGCATCGGCTTCCTTGCCGGGATCAAACCACGAGTTCACCCAGATGATCTTCACCTTGATATTGGGATTGACGGTCTGCGCGCCGATCATCGTGGCGTTGATACCCGAGACGACTTCGGGAATCGGGAACGAGCCGATATAGCCGAGCACGCCGGCCTTTGACATCTTGGCTGCGATTTCTCCCTGGATGTAGCGGCCCTGGTACCAGCGCGCCGAATAGGTGGACATGTTCTTGTCGCGCTTGTAGCCCGAGCAATGCTCGAAATGCACGTTCGGATACTTCTTCGCTACCTTCAGCGTTGGGTCCATGTAGCCGAACGACGTGGTGAAGATCAGCTTGTTTCCGGCGCGGACGAGCTGCTCGACCGCGCGCTCCGCGTCGGGACCCTCGGGAATGTTTTCGAGAAAGGTTGTCTCGATCTTGTCGCCGAACTCCTTCACCACGGCCTGCCGGGCAAGCTCGTGCTGATAGGTCCAGCCGAGATCGCCGACCGGCCCGAGATAGATGAACCCGACCTTCAGCTTGTCAGCGGCAATCGCGCTGCTCGTGGCGCCTCCCGCCAGCAGAAGTGCGGCGGCGGCCGCAAGCAAATTCTTCTTCATCATGATGTCCTCCAAACAGTGGGGTGAACAGCAATTTTTTGGACGGCACCCCCCAATCGCGCCGGTCCGGAAATCCAATGTCAGCGATCGGGAACGAAGACGGTGCCGAGCGCTGCAGGCGCCGTTGAACCGCCGGTTCGCGCGCGCGACAGCAGCACCAGCACGATCACGGTTGCGAGGTAGGGCAGCGACGACATGAACTGGGACGGAATGCCGATTCCGGCGCCCTGTGCATGAAGCTGCAGGATCGTCACCGCGCCGAACAGATAGGCTCCGATCACCAGCCGACCGGGCCGCCAGGAGGCGAACACGGTCAGCGCGAGCGCGATCCATCCGCGGCCCGCGGTCATGCCCGGAATGAAGAATGGCGTGTAGGCGAGCGGCAAATAGGCGCCGGCAAGCCCTGCGCAGGCGCCGCCGAACATCACGGCGTACATTCGGATCCGCAGGACGGGATAGCCCAGCGCGTGTGCCGACACGTGGTTGTCGCCGCAGGCACGCACGATGAGCCCGGCCCGCGTCCGGTACAGAAACCACCAGACCGCCGCGATCAGCGCCAGCGAGAGATAAACGAATCCATCTTCGCCGAACAGAATACGGCCAATCAGCGGAATGTTGGTGATGAAGGGGATATAGAGATGGGGCGCCGGTGTGATCCGCTCGCCGACGAAGCCGGCGCCGATCAATCCCGACAGGCCAGTGCCGAAGATAGTGAGCGCCAAGCCGGTGGCGACCTGGTTGACCGCCAGCCCGAGCGCCATTCCGGCGAACAGCAGCGACATCAGCGTACCGGCGAGAATTCCGCAGAGCGCGCCGACGATGATCGAACCGGTCAACCATGCGCCGCCGAAGCCGCAGGCCGCACCGACGATCATCATTCCCTCGACGCCGAGATTGAGCACACCAGAGCGTTCGGTCACCAGCTCGCCTGTTGCCGCCAGCAACAGCGGCGTCGATGCCGCCAGCACCGACAGGATAATCGCTTCAATGAGTTCCACGTGCGACCTGCGGAGCCGAGAAGATGATGCGGAAGCGATAGAGAATGAGGGAATCGCAGGCGAGCACGTAGAACAGCAGAACTCCTTGGAAAACCTTGGTGACGTCCAACGGGATTTTCATGGCAATCTGCGCCTGCTCGCCGCCGATGAAGGTGAGTGCGAGAAACAGCCCTGCAATTAGTATTCCAACCGGATTCAATCGTCCGAGGAATGCAACGATGATCGCGGTGAAGCCGTAACCTGGCGAGATGCCGGGCTGGAGGTGGCCGACGGGCCCCGCGACCTCGATGATCCCGGCCAGCCCCGAGAGCGCCCCGGAGATTGCAAATGTCAGCAGGATCAGCTGGTTGGCATTGAATCCCCCGAATCGGGCCGCGCGGGGCGCAGCACCCACGACACGGATTTCGAAGCCCTTGATCGTCTTGCCGAGCAGCACGGCGCCGGCAGCGACCACGATGAGCGCGAGGATCGAGCCGAGATGCAGCCGGCCTCCCTCGATCAGCGTCGGCACCGTCGCGACCGGGTCGAACTCGGCCGTGGTCGGGAAGTTGAAGCCTTGCGGATCACGCCAGGGCCCGCGCACCAGATAGTCGAGCAGCAGGTCCGCCACATAGACCAGCATCAGCGAGGTCAAGATCTCGCTGGCGCCGAACTTGACCTTGCAGATGGCAGGGATCAGCGCATACAGCGCGCCAGCGATGGCGCCGAGCAGCAGCATGGCAGGCAGCACCCAGTGGCCGGCCTCGATGCCCTGCGTCTTCACCGCAATCCAGCTTCCGGCGACCGCCCCCATCAGGAATTGTCCCTCGGCGCCGATGTTCCAGGCATTGGCGAGATAGCAAAGCGACAGGCCGATCGCGATCATCACCAGTGGTGTCGCCTTCACCGCGATCTCTTGCAGCGAGTAGCCGTCGGCGAGCGGCGCAATGAAATAGACATAGAGCGCCAGGATCGGATTCTTGCCCATGACCGCGAACAGGATCGTCATGGTCACGATGGTGAGCCCGATCGCGATAAGGGGCGAGATCAGTGCAACGGTCTTGGACCGCTCGGCGCGTTTCTCAAGTACCAGCTGCATGCGCCTGCTCCGTTGCCTCGAGGCTGCTTCCGCCCATCAGCAGGCCGAGCTTCTCGCGGCTTGCTTCCGCGGTCGGCAGCGGCTCCGACAAACGACCGTGAAACATCACCGCAATGCGGTCTGAAATTTCGATCAGCTCGTCGATATCCTGGCTTGTCACCAGCACGGCGGCGCCGCCGGCGGCGAGATCGAGCAGCGCCTGGCGGATCACCGCGGCCGCGCCGGCATCGACGCCCCAGGTCGGCTGGTTGACGACCAGCACGGCCGGATTGCGCAGGATCTCGCGGCCGACGATGAACTTCTGGAGGTTGCCACCGGAAAGGCTCGCGGCCTCCGGATCGCGTTTCGCCTTGCGCACGTCGAAGGTCTTGGTCGTGCGATCGACGGCATTCAGCGTGGCGGCGGTGTTGACGAATCCGTGCAGCACCATGTTGCCGGCGACGTGACCGGTGAGCAGCGCATTCTCCGAAAGCCGCATGCGCGGTGCGGTTCCGTGGCCGAGCCGCTCCTCGGGGACAAAGGCTGCCCCGAGCTTGCGCCGCCGGCTGATCGAGAGGTGTCCCGCGGCGATTCCCTCGATGACGACGGTGCCGGGGTCCTTGGCCAGCCGCTCGCCCGAAAGTGCCGCGAACAACTCGTCCTGTCCGTTCCCGGCGACGCCTGCAATTCCCAGGATTTCACCACCCCTGAGCTCAAGCGAGATTCCCTTGAGGTGCACGCCATGGGGATCGTCGGGTTCGAGGTTGAGATCGACGATCGCGAGCCGCGGCACGGTGATCTCGCGGGTCGCCGCCGGCTTCACTTCCTTGATCTCGGCGCCGACCATCATGCGGGCGAGCGAGGCGGCAGTCTCCGCCTTGGGATTGCAGGTCGCGACCTTCTTGCCGTTGCGCAGGATGGTGGCGGTGTCGCACAGCCGCTTCACCTCTTCCAGCTTGTGGCTGATGTAGAGAATGGCGCGTCCTTCGCTCTTGAGGCGCTCCAGCACGACAAACAACTGGTCCGCTTCTTGCGGTGTCAGCACCGCGGTGGGCTCGTCCAGGATGAGGAATTTCGGATCCTGCATCAGCGCACGGACGATTTCGATGCGCTGACGCTCTCCGACCGAGAGCTGCCAGACCTCGCGTTTCGGATCGAGTGGAAGCCCGTAACTGTGGGACACCCGCTCGAGCCGCGCGGAGATCTCCTTGAACGATTCCTTGCCATCAAGTCCAAGCGCGACGTTCTCTGCGACAGTGAGATTGTCGAACAGCGAGAAGTGCTGGAACACCATGCCAATGCCGCGAGCGCGAGCCTGCGAAGGACCGGACAAGACCATGTTCCGGCCTTCCCAGCGCAATTCGCCTTCGCTCGGTTGGACCAGACCGTAGATGGTCTTGACGAGAGTGGATTTGCCGGCGCCGTTCTCGCCGAGCAATGCATGGATCTGCCGCGGCCAGATATCGAGATCGATCTTGTCGTTGGCGAGAAACGTACCGTACCGCTTGGTCAAGGCGACCGTTTGCAGCAGCGGTGTGGCACTTGTGTGCTGCCCGGCGGATGTCGTGTTTCGCATCCCAGGATATCGCCTGCGTCAGGAGAGGGAGCAGCAATACTGGGCCAGTTTTGGAACATGCGTAAGTAGCAAAAAACGCCACCGGTTGCTTAAGCCTTCGGCACGCTTGAGCTTTCCATGGTTGCGCGGGGCCGCCCGAGCTGCGCCGCAGGACAGCGCATCACCCGGCACAGCGGCAGGTAGTGTTGCAAGATTGTAACTGTCGAGCCAATTCGAAATGGCGATAGGCAGCGGTGACGCAAAGTTGAGCAGGGTCGCCGGAGCGCGCTGCGATGACGTGTTGGCGCGCCAACGGCGAATTTCGTGCTGCGCCGAAATGTCTCAGATCGCTAGCAATGACGGGCATAATTTGAAAAATCCAAAATCTGTCGGCGTAGAGTTTTTGGCGGCCGAGCTTTGCGAAAACCAGCCAAGCCGGACCGATCCTGCAGAGCCTGCTGATCAAACACGCGTCACGAGGTGGAAAAAGTTCAGGCTTCCCGTTCTGCCGGAAGCGGCGTCACGTTCCAGCGTCAGCACGAATTCCGTTTGCTTCACTCTGGGGGTCTTTCGCGATGTTCAATATCCGCCGCATATTATCAGCCGCCGTGCTATCGCTGGGATTGATACCGGCCGCCAATCTTGCAAGCGCCGCCGATCTGCCGGTCAAGGCGCCCAAGCCGGCGGCCGACCTGCCGTTCTTTCTGGTCATCGATGATCGCGTGACCTACTCCTACATCTTTTCCGGCACCGATCCCGGCGTCTTTTCAGTCCGTCCGGACGGCAGCATCAATGGAAAGACCGCCAAGCAGGTCTACTCGTTCACGCATTTCGACATCTGGGCCTATGGCCAGAACTTCTTCACGATCTCGATGTACAAATCGGATCACAACGACCCCGCGTCGCCATGCTCGAATGTCGGCGTGACCATCACGGGAGCTCCGGCAATCTGCGCCGGCGCCACCGAGATTTATGGCCTGTTCCGTTCCACCTTCGGCTGGAATCAGATCTTCAACACGAAGGCGTTCAGCATGGGGCCGCTGAACAACATCTCGTTCGAAGTCGGCATGGACGCCAACACGGAGAACAACTTCCTCGCGCCGGCCAAGCGCGACGTCGTCGCCGGTCTGCAGTTCGAGTTCAACCTTCCCTACAAGGGCTACATCAACGTGTCGCCGTTGATGTACTACGAGTTCGCCAATCACAACGCGTTCGACCAGTGCGGTCTGTTCGGCCCGGGCGTGCCCGGCGTGACCTGCCTCATCGACGGCAATACCAAGTTCAAGCCGACCTGGGCCGTCGAGGTGAACTACTACATGGATCTCGGCTTCCTGCCCGAGAACATGCAGTACTTCTCGATCAGCGGCCGCGCCGGCTGGTACGGCATGAAGGGCACCGAGAACGCGCCGATGGCGTTCAATCCGGTCACCAACATCAACACGGCGGTGGAGCTCAACTCCGAGCCGATCCGTCTGACCTTCGACGCCAGCAAGGCGTTCTGGGGTCCGAAGTACTCGCACTTCGTGGACGTTTGGGTCGCCTACCGCTACTGGCAGAACAAGTTCGGCCTCGACCACGCCAAGAGTACCGTCTGTAACGTCGCCCCGGGCGTCAGCAACAATTCCTGCACCGAGGAATCGCTCTATTCCGGTATCTCGGTGAAGTTCTGATCACCCAGACCGTTCCAGCGGGTGGTCCTGGTGGCGCCGCGATGACCCCGCGGCGCCATTTCTCCTGTCGAGCGACAAGGACGGCGCCGCAAGAAGTCAACCTGTTTGCCATACGCCGTGATGCAGGGCCGCGGCCTCCGCCTCGAGTTGCGGTCCGACGACCTCGGTCGAACGTTGTCCACTGCGAAATACTTCACGGCAAGGCAGATCGAGAGTTGGATTCTCGGCGTGATCGCCGGTGAGCTCGCGCAGAGCATGCTCGCTGAGGCCGTAGACGACGCGGCCGATGCCTGCCCAATAGATCGCGCCTGCACACATGGCGCATGGCTCGGCGGAGGAGTAAAGCGTCGCCCCCTTCCGCACGTCGGCGGGAAGCGTCAAACAAGCCTGCGTTGCCAGCAGCCGCTCGGCATGCGCCGTGCCGTCGCGCGAAGGCATGAAGCCGTTTTCGGCCTCCAGCAGGACGCGACGGTCGTGGTCGACCAGGACGGCACCAAAGGGATGGTTGCCGTGGGCGAGCGCGCGGCGCGCCACGTCGAACGATTGGCGCAGAAAGTGCGTGTCGACGTCTTCCCGGCTCAGTGCTGAAATGTCGATCATAGAGGATGCCACCATTTCAAAGGACTGCGCTTACGGGATTTCGGCCTACCCTGCCGATCCGATCGTGCCCTGCCGCCAAGCGTCCGAGAGTTAATGACGCTCGTCAAGCAGTATTCGTGGCACGGATCGCGCCCATGAAGCGGTTGAGACTCTGCCCGCGTGCCCGACAGGTGCTGCCGAAGCAGGAGTTCGCTCGAGTTGTGAGAATGACCGTTCGCATCGATCGCGCAGTCACATGAGCAGGGCCAAAATGAAACAGCCGATTGGTTCGCGTCGTTCGGATTCGCTATCGAAACGCAGGAGCCGCAGGCGAAACCCATTTCCGGCTGTAGCTCAAGCGGTGGGCATTGATCTGGGAGCATCGAAAATACGTGGAAAGCGTGAAGCACTGCCGCCGCTCAGTTCAACCTAAATACTTCTTTGTTTGATCACGGTCTTTTCGGATAACCGCTTCGCATTCTTCCGGATGATGCTTTAGGTTTGCAGCTGACCTCAGCGCTGGACCGTGATCCGCGTGTGGCTCCGGAAAATCACGCCATCCACGAAGAGACCGATCATAATCGCGGTAAGCAATCCGGCAGAGACGCTGACGGTGTCCAGTTGTGCGCGGCCGGTGTAGATGAACCAGCCAATTCCGCCGGAGCGCGCGCTGCTAGTTGGACAGGCATTCATAGATTGCGGTCCTCGCAGAGTGGCCGAAACGTCCGACGTGCGGACCGCTCGTCTACGAACCATCTCTATCCGCTGGGTAAAGGTAAGCGCCCCGCATTTCGGCTGGGACGGACGGATCCCTTTCGGAAAGAACAATGGCTGATGAAAGCCGCGTTCCGGCGAGTTGGTGGAAGCCTCGACAGGTCGCGACGCAAAGCCGCGACGACGCCAATTCGCTACAGGCCGCCTCTCGTCACGCTCTCTGACCCTGTTGCGGATTTCCCTCGCTCGCAGCCGGCAAGACATCTTGCGGATGCTTGTCGTGATGCTCGACATACTCAACGAGCGTATCGTCGGGATGACGGACGAGCATGTTGCGCCCTGTCGGGACCGCCTTGGGCGCTTCCAGTATGCTGGCGCCAACCGTCGGGAGATGGCTGGCGAAGGCGTCAATGTCCTCCACCAGAAACGTCAGGTGGGTCGGCAGAAACCGCGTCAAGCTTTCATCCGTTCCCGCAATGAACAGAATTGATGCGACTGGCGCGAGCCTGAGGTCGTATTGAGGATAGTCGAAGCGAAGGCGCGCCTTCTGACCGATCAGCGTCTCGTAGAACATGACAGTCTCGTCGAGCCGCTCCAGCGGCAGATAGCGTCTCGCCAGGATGTTGAGTATTTGCATGAATCTTGTCCCTATTGATCGCGGGGTCTCTGTCTCCAATCGGACAGCCGGCGTGAGAGCGTCCGACGCCGCCTGCGCAACGTCTCGATTGCACGATCGATCCGCTCCAGTTTGTCTTTCATCACCGCTGAGCAATTGACCCCGAGCCGACTTGTGCCGTCTTCAAGTGCGGCGATCAGATTGCGGATCTCGCGGGTTGAGAATCCCGAACCGATCAGGTCTCTCACCCACGCAGCCCGATCGACCTCCGGTGCCGAGTAGCTCCGATAGCCGTTCGGTGTCCGTCGCGGAACAATCAGGCCTTCATGCTCGTAGTGGCGGAGCACGCGGGTGCTGACGCCCAGGCGATCGGCTGCTTCCTGAATTCTCATCACAGTCTCCGTCGACGGGTCGCTTAGCACCTTCTCACTAACGTCAATGTCAAGCGGAATGCGCTTTGGCTTGCCGAAGACAATGTCGGTCCGCGATTGAAGGGCGACGATGCTCCAAGGAGACGATTTCACTTGTATCGTCGAAGCGCATCATCCTGTTGTTGCCGGGCTTTTGTCATCTTTGAAAAGACTATCCCGGAATGAGCGCCTAGCATGTCACGAATTTGCAATCGTGAGTGCATGCAATGAATACCCCTCGTGTCGACAGCGGGCGCCCCGTTGCCACTGTGCGATCGCCGGTCATCGTCAATCAGCTCGGAGCGGAAGTGCGTGCCGCGCTGATCGAGCATTGGTCGCGGCCCCTGATCATCGATCATCCCGCGGATCGGCCGGCGTGGGAGATCGCGCCGGAAGCTGATGTCCTGTTAACGCGGCCGCTGGCCGGCTGGAGCAAGGCTCCCGCGGACAGGCCGGCAGGCTGGCCCTACGGCTTGCGGTGGATTCAGACGGCGTCGACGGGAGTCGACTTCTTTCCGGCATGGCTGCTCGACGGTCCGGTGGTCACGGTTGGCCGCGGCATCTCGGCCGACGCGATTGCCGAATACGTCTTGGCGGCGATTCTCGGCTTTGCCAAGCGGATCCATGAGATCCGTCCACGCAACCGACAGGAATGGAAGATCACCGCGTTGGGTTCGCTCAGCGGCAAGACGGTCGGGATCGCAGGATTCGGTGCGATCGGCCATGCCGTTGCCGAGCGCTTGAAGCCGTTCGGTGTGCAGATCAGGGTGCTGCGGCGTTCACCATGGCAGTATGCCATTCCGGGTGTTGTTCCGGTGGACAGTATCGAGGCGCTCGTCGCAACGGCTGATCATCTCGTGATCGCGCTGCCTGCGACGCCGGAGACCGTGCATCTGATCAATGCCGACGTGCTGACGCGCGCGAAGCAGTCGCTGCATCTGATCAACGTGGCGCGAGGCCGCATCATCGACCAACAGGCGCTGTTGCGCGCGCTCGACAACGGACAACTGGCCGGTGCCACGCTCGATGTCACCGATCCCGAGCCGCCACCGGACGGTGATCCAATCTATGACCATCCCAAGATCGTTCTGACGCCGCACGTCTCCTGGACGGGTGCGGATGACGTCAAGCGGCTGGTCGACAAGACACTGGTCAATCTCGATGCCTATGCGCATGGCGCGCCCTTGGCCGACGTGTTCGACAAAGAGCTTGGATATTGAGCAAGGAGCCCTGGAAAATGAACAAGATCGTCGAAAAGCCGAAGAAATACTCCCTGGTCGAGCGCGTGCCGGCTGCTTCGTTCGAGGAGGAGAGGCTCCATCGCAAGCAGCGCCTCGCGGCAACGTTCCGGCTGTTTTCCCGCTATGGATTCGACCAGGGGCTGGCCGGGCACGTCACCGTGCGCGACCCCGAATTCCCGGACCGGTTCTGGATCAATCCGCTGTCGAAGTACTTTGGCCAGATCAAGGTATCGGACCTGCAATTGGTCGATCATGCCGGCAACATCCTGATCGGCGACAAGCCGATCAACCAGGCCGGGTTCGTGATTCACTCTGCGATCCACGCGGCGCATCCGGATGTCATTGCCGCCGCCCATACGCATTCGACCTACGGCAAGGCCTGGTCCGCGCTCGGCCGCCTGCTCGATCCGCTCACCCAGGATTCGTGTGCCTTCTATGAGGACCACGCGCTGTTCGATCCGTTCTCCGGCGTCGTGCTGGAGGCGGAGGAGGGCAGGAAAATCGCGGAGGCGCTGGGATCGAAGAAAGCTGCAATCCTACAGAACCATGGGCTGTTGACGGTCGGACCGACGATCGAGGCGGCCGCCTGGTGGTACATCGCAATGGACAATGCAGCCCGCGCACAGCTGCTCGCGGAGGCGGCCGGTACGCCGAAGCCGATCCCGCATGACGTGGCGAAGCTGACTGCAAGTCAGGTCGGTACCCACAAGGGCGGCTATTTCAGCTTCCAGCCGCTCTGGGACTGGATCAGCGGGGCCGAGCCGGATCTGTTCAACTAGCAGACAATCGATCATGTGTTGGTGGCACCCGCGGGCAGTCGATCGCGGGCGCCGATCGGCGGGAGAGGTGAGGCCGAAAGGGGAGCGAAATGTGAGCCCGCGACAGGATGCAGTCATCAACAAGCCATTCGGACCGACCAGCGGGCGTCCGTGGACGGCCGCGGAGAAGTACAAGCTCAGAGGCCTGGCAAAGACGAACACGCCCGTCGAGAAGATCGCACGAAGTCTCAATCGCAGCGTCGCCTCGACCGCGACAACAGCAGCCAGGCTCGGCATTGTACTGAACGACCCATCCGGAACGCCCCAGTCCCTGCCCAGCTAACAGCTCATCTACGGCTATGATCGCCAGCCGCGTCTACATCGTCGAGACGGCCGAATCCCAAAGGTTTGCCTTCGAAGCGAGAAACCGTGACGATGCAGAAGGGATGACACGGGCGGCCTGGTTCACCCGCGCGCTCGAGGGCTTCTGTTCGAAGCGGCTTGGTGCGGAAAGTATCGACACGCATCTGCGTGCCGCGACCGATCAGGAGGCGGCGGCCTTTCGAGAGCGCGCTGCGGAATTCTCTGACGAAGCGACCGGCGTGCTGGTGGCTTATCTCGGGTCGGATGCGCTGGATTGCGCAGCGCCTCTCCGGTCCCGCTCGATCGCCGAAGAGAAGTAATTTCCATTTGCACGTTCACTTCTGGCGCGTGACATGCGCGGTCGCGGAATCTTTGGTGATTCGCAGCGCTGACGTTCGCGTGCCAAAGCGATAACATCGCTGCAACAAAATAGTCGCGGCATTTTCCGCGCGCCAACGTGGAGTAGCAGCAACCATGGCGCTCGACGGACCCATCTCTCCCCGCAATCTCACCGCAAAGCTTCACTATCTCAAACGTGGAGCAGAAAAGCCGACATTCTATCGAATCGAACCGCCGCCCGGCGTGCCGCAATGGAACGGGATCGACGATGAGCGCGAGGTATCGATCGAGGATGCGCGCGGACGCGAGTCCGAGTTCTCGCTGGACCGCAATGGCTTCGTCCTCGCCAAGGCGCCGACGGCGGTCGCCAATTTCTACGATCCGGAAGAGATCAAGCGGCTTTATTACCCGGAGATCGAGCAGCTGCTGCACAGTGCCGTCGGCGCAAGCCGCGTGTTCATCTTCGACCACAACGTGCGCAACGCCAGCGTTCCCGGCCTCGCTCCGCCTTCACGGCAGGTGCACAACGATCACACGGTCAACTCCGCCCCACGGCGCGTCCGCGACCACCTTGGACCCGAGGCGGACGAACTGCTGAAACATCGGTTCGGCGTCGTCAACGTGTGGCGACCGGTACGCGGCCCGGTGCTGGACTCGCCGCTCGCGCTGTGCGACGCGCGCTCGTTTACCGACGACGATCTGATCCCCAGTGATCTGGTCTACGCCCACGTTCGTGGGGAAACGTCCCGAGTGGAGTACAAGCCGACGCATCGCTGGTACTATTTCTCCGAGATGCAGGTCGACGAGGCGCTGTTGATCCGGATACATGACAGCGCCAACGACGGTCGCGCGCGGCTGTCGTTTCATACCTCGTTCGAAAATCCGCTCGCACCGGGCGCGCCGCCGCGCGAAAGCATAGAGGTCCGCGCCTTGGTATTCTTTCCGCCTGCGGCGTGAAGAGATATCTCAGCAGCGCAGGAAGCCAGCACTGCCATCGAGGTAGGGCTCGCGCGCTCGTCGCCGAAAGCCGTGCGATTACCGGTGCGTCGTAGCCTCCGGGCGTTGTGACGTCCGAAAGGCGGAGCTCTGCCGGGATGAGCGTCTCTGATGCCAGGGTCGCGCAACTTTCAATTTTCGAGAAGAACCCGATTCCGGACGGGAGACACGGCAGTAGCTCAGCGCCGCCCCAGGCGGACTTCGTTGCGCGATTTGCGATTCGGAGATTTTCATTCTGACGTTGTATTGGCCGGCGCTTCAGATCTTGCAATCTTGTAACGCCGCTCACAGTTCCGCAATTAATTGCTGATGCGCGCGAGCACGAGCGCCTAGCCATCATTCATTCGGCAAGTGATTTGCCCTGATCGAGGAATGAGGTGGCGCACATGTCGGCTCAGAATGCTCCGTTGCGGGATGCGGCTTCGCGGCTGCGCGGGTCGGATGACATCGCCCTTCTTTCCGCAACCGACCTGATCGAACATTATCGGGCAGGAACGCTCTCACCGGTTGAGGCGACACAAGCTGTCCTCGATCGCATCGGTCGTCTCGACCGCCATGTCAACGCTTTCGCACTGCTGGATGCCGACGCCGCGCGCGTATCGGCGCGCGAGTCCGAAGTCCGTTGGCGGCGTGGCGAGCCGCTCGGTCCGGTCGATGGCGTGCCGGTGGCGCTCAAGGACCTCATTCTCGCCAAGGGCTGGCCGACGCTGCGGGGCAGCCGGGCGATCGATCCGGCGCAAGATTGGAACGAGGATTCGCCCGCCACGGCCCGGTTGCGGGAGCAGGGCGCGGTGCTGCTTGGCAAGACGACAACGTCGGAGTTCGGTTGGAAGGGGCTCGGCGACAGCCCGTTGACCGGCGTCACGCGCAATCCCTGGAACATCGCACACACACCGGGCGGCAGTAGCTGCGGATCCGCGGCCGGCGCGGCGCTGAATTTCGGGCCGTTGCATGTCGCGACGGATGGCGGCGGTTCGACCCGGCTTCCGGCGGCGCACAGCGGCGTGTTCGGGTTCAAGCCGACCTTTGGTCGCGTTCCCGTCTATCCGCCGTCGCAGAACGGGACGCTTTTCCACGTCACGCCGATGACACGATCCGTGCGTGACGCGGCCTTGCTGCTCGATGTAATCGGGCGGCCCGACCTGCGCGACTGGACCGCGCTGCCGCCAGCCGAGATCTCCTGGCAAGCGGAGCTCGATCAAGGTGTCCGAGGCCTGCGCATCGCATTCAGTCCGAAGCTCGGCTACGCACAGATCGACCCGCAGATTGAGAAGATCGTCACAGAGGCAGCCAACGCGCTTGCCGGGCTCGGGGCGATCGTCGAACAGGTCGATCCGGGTATCGAAGATCCCATCGATCTCTTCCAGACCTTCTGGTTCGCGGGCGCGGCCAAGCTTCTGGCCTCGTTCGATCCCACCCGTCGTGCCTTGGTCGAGCAGGGCTTGCAAGCCGTTGCCGAGAAGGGGCGAGCGATCGATGCCGTCACCTATCTGCAGGCGGTCGATCGCCGCGAAGCGCTCGGTCGACATTTCAATCGGTTCCATCAGGATTGGGATCTGCTGCTCACACCGACCACGGCGTATCCCGCTTCGGCGATCGACGCGTCGGAGGCCGATCTTGTGGTTCGACCGATCCGCTCTCCCTTCACCTATCCGTTCAATCTGACACAGCAGCCCGCAGCGTCGGTGCCGGCGGGTCTTACCGAAGCAGGATTGCCGGTGGGTCTGCAGATTATCGGCGCGAAATTCGCAGATACGACCGTCCTGCGTGCAGCACGCGCCTTCGAGCGGGCAAAGCCGTTCCCGCGCCCACTGGATCCGTCATGACCAAGCAACCCCAAAGCCCTGACCTCGAACTGCCGCAACTGGCGATCGCCTATGCCAGCGGCGCGTTCACGCCGTCGACCCTGGTCGAGCATATCCTGGGGGAGATCACGCGCCGCGGCGCGGACGGCGTCTGGATCAGTGTCGTGGCGCGCGAGGATGCACTTGCACGAGCTTCACATCTTGAGTCGTTGCCGAGGCGCGAGCGGCAGGCACTCCCGCTCTGGGGCGTTCCGTTCAGCGTCAAGGACTGTATCGACACCGTCGGCCTGCCGACCACCTCAGCCTGTCCTGGATTTTCCTATCAGCCGGCGAAGAACAGTCCCGCAGTCGAACGCCTGCTGGCTGCAGGTGCCATCCTGATCGGAAAGACCAATATGGATCAGTTCGCGACCGGGCTGGTCGGGGTGCGCTCGCCCTATGGCGTTGCGCGCAATCCGTTCGATCCCGCCTACATTCCCGGAGGATCCAGCTCGGGCGCGGCGGTCTCGGTCTCGGCGGGACTGGTCAGCTTTGCGCTCGCGACCGATACCGGCGGATCGGGACGGGTGCCGGCGGCCTTTAACAATATCGTGGGACTGAAGCCGACTCGCGGATTGATCAGCGGTGTCGGATCGGTCGCGGCCTGCCGTTCGATCGAGACGCTCTCAATCTTCGCGTTGACGGTCGGGGATGCGCAGGCCGCATTTGATGTCGCGCGGGGATACGACGAGGAAGATCCGTTCTCGCGGACGGGGGCGCCTGCGGCGGTTCGTCCGCTGCCGGCCGAATTCCGCTTCGGCGTTCCCGCTCCGCAATGGCTGGACTTCTTCGGCAATGCAGATGCGGCTGCGCTGTTCAGCAAGGCGGTCGCGCGGCTGCAGAACCTCGGCGGCCGCAAGGTCGAGGTCGACTACGCCCCGTTCGCGGAGATCAACGATCTCCTGTTCCAAGGGCCTTGGCTGGCGGATCGCTACGGCGCTCTGCGCCAGTTCGTCGATAAACGGCCCGAAGCCCTGTTTCCGGTCACCCGCGACATCCTGCTTGGAGGGCGTGATATTTCCGGCGGCGACGTCTTCGCGGCGCAGCAGCGGCTGAACATTCTGAAGCGCCAGATTGAGAAGCTCTGGAACGAGATCGACATCCTCATCGTGCCGACCACCGGCACGATCTACCGCATCGACGAGGTTGCGGCTGATCCCATCACGCTTAACGCACGGCTCGGGACGTATACGAACTTCGTCAATCTGGCCGATCTTTCGGCGGTTGCCGTTCCCTCCGGGTTTCTGCCCAACGGCTTGCCACAAGGCGTTACGGTGATCGCCCCGGCTTTCGCCGATCATCATGCAACTGCCCTGGCGCGGCGCTTTCACGACGCCGGCCTGCCGCTCGGTGCACGCCACGTGCGCCCGGCCGCGAGTCCAGTTCATGGCAGCCGGGATAAGGAGACCGTATCGTGACGTCTATTGCCGCTTTATTCGCCGGATCGGGCAGGCTCGCACGAACCGTGGCCGTCGCGCTTGCGGCAGTGGTGACGCTGGCGAGCGCGCCTTCACGCGCTCAGGAGATCACGATTGGTGAAGGGATTGCGCTCGGCTGGGGCCAGTTCTTCGTCGCCGACCATGACAAGACCTGGCAGAGGCAGGGGTTGGCGCCGAAGGTTTCGACGTTTGCCAGTGGCCGCCTGGTGCTGGACGCGTTGGTCGGTGGCGGCGTGTTGATCGGCACCGCGGCGGAGACGCCGGTGGTGTTCGCCACCCTGAATGGGCTGCCTGTACGCATTATCGGCACGTTGAACCGGCATGAACCCTTCGATCTCGTCGCCATCAAGGACATCAAGTCCACCAAGGATATCAAGGGTCGGCGTATCGGCTATTCGCAGGGGACGAACGCGCATTACTATCTGTCCAAGCTGCTCAAGCAGGAAGGTCTGGCGTGGTCGGACATCACGGCGGTCAGCCTCAACCCGGGCGATTTCGTCAGCAGCTTGGCAGGCGGTGCGATCGATGGGTTCATCTGGACGGAGCCACACATGTCGCAAGCGATCGCGCAAGGCGCGGACAGGTTCCACATCATTCGCTCGGAAGGCCTCTACAACACGTATTCAACAATCATCACGCTGCAATCGACCATCGACAGCAAGCCGGACCTGCTCGTCAAGGCAGTGAAGGCGCTGCTCGAGGCGGACGACAATATCAGGAAAGACCCTGATGCTGCGGCCACGCTGACCGCCGAACGCATCAAGCTCGATCCCGCGATCGCGAAGGCGTTCTGGACGCGGGCAAATTTCAAGCTCGAGCTCGACAAGGCCTCGCTGGTGTCCCTGATGGAGGAGCAGGCGAAGTGGGCCGTCGACAATAAGCTGGTCCGACCCGATGTCAAAACTCCGGACTTCAACACGGTGGTGGTGACATCGGTGCTGGATCGGGCAGGCCAGGATTAGAGTGGTCGACCGCAATGAATGCAAGGGTGGAGATTTCCTCGCAGACTGACGTCGGTGAGCCGCTGATCACGTGCATCGAGCTGGGTCATGTCTACGATTCCGGCCGTGGCCGCACCACCGCGCTGGGCAGCGTCTCGCTCACGATCGGCCGTGGTGAATTCGTCTGCGTTCTCGGGCCGAGCGGGTGCGGCAAGACCACGCTCCTCAACATCCTGGCCGGTTTTGTGTTGCCTGCGAAAGGTGTCGTTCGCGTCGGTGGCCATGCGATCAACGGGCCGAGTTCCGAACGGGGCGTCGTGTTTCAAGATTACTCACTGTTCCCATGGCTGACGGCGCGGGCCAATGTCGAGTTCGGGCTCCGGATGGCGGGGCGCGCCGCGCGCGAACGAGTGAAGATTGCGCACGATCTGCTTGGGCTCGTCGACCTGCCCGATGTCGGTGAGAAATATCCCTTCGAACTGTCCGGCGGAATGAAACAGCGCGTCGCCATCGCACGTGCACTTGCGACCCGCCCATCGCTGCTGCTGATGGACGAGCCATTCGCCGCGCTCGATGCGATGACGCGCGGTTCCCTGCAAGCCAAGCTGGTCGAGATCCACCGGCAGGAGCAGCCAACCATCCTGTTCGTGACCCACAACATCGCCGAAGCGCTCGTGCTTGCGAGCCGGCTGATCGTAATGTCGCCGAACCCGGGACGGATCGTGGAGGACATCAGCGTCGATCTGCCGCGTCCACGCCGTCGCACGGCGCCGCGCTTCAATGAACTTTACGAGCACGTCTCACGGGCGATCGGCCTGGAAACGGCGGAGTAAGAGCATGGCGTTCGGCGTCAGTCGCCACAGCGTCGCCGGCATGATCGGTACGTTTGCCTTTTTTGCCGCGTGGGAGGCGCTCAGTCGGAGCGGCTTGGTCAATAACGTGATGCTGCCCGCGCCGAGCACGATCGTACAGTCCGCATGGGCGTTGATCGTGACGGGCGAACTGCCGAGCCATCTCGGCGCCAGCCTGCTCCGGGCGACGATCGGCTTTCTCAGCGGATCGGTGCTCGGCGTGGCGCTTGGCGTCGTGATGGCGCGATTGCCGCTGTTACACGGCACGATCAATCCCCTCGTGCAGATGTTTCGTGCCGTTCCGTCGCTCGCCTTCGTTCCGCTTGCGATCTTCTGGTTCGGGATCGGCGAGATGTCCAAGATTGTCCTGATCGCCTGGGGCGTCTTCTTCCCGGTCTGGGTCAATACCTATATCGGCGTGCGCGATGTGAGCCCGCTGCTCGGACGGGCGGCGGCGAGTCTCGGCGCGCGCGGTTGGCGCAACTTCGCTTACGTCGTCATACCGGGCGCGCTGCCGTTCATCATCGCCGGGCTTCGCGTCAGCCTGTCGGTTGCGCTGGTCGTTCTGGTGGCGGCGGAACTGGCCGGAGCGGCGTTCGGGGTCGGGTACCTGATCCAGATGTCGCAACAGGTGTTTCGGGTCGATCAGATGTTCGTCGGTCTGATCGTGCTCGGCGCGATGGGGTTTGCGGCTGATCTCCTGTTCGAACGCGCGGTCCGCAGATTGCTGCCTTGGTACGGCGCCGAGCAGGCCGGGCAAAACGTCCCGCAGATCGAGCGGGCCTCCGGTCGCCGGATCACGAAATAGCGAAAGCAATTTATTGCGGGTGCCAGGTGATCGGATCGGCTTACAACGCGTCACGCCAACAATGCGAGGTGAAGGTGCAACCAATTCAGGTGGAGCTACGCGAAAATTCCACGGCGCTGGCGTTGACCTGGCCGGATTGCGGAACCCGTTTGGTCGCGGCGGAGACGTTACGTCGGGCCAGCCGTGCGGCCAGCGAAATCCGGCGGCTGGTTGACGGCATCGAGCTCCCGATCGCACCGGGGCTTCACGTCGTTGCCATCGAGCCCGTCGGGAATTACGCCCTGCGGCTCTCGTTTTCTGACGGCCATGACCGCGGCATCTATCCGTGGCCCTATCTGCGCGAACTTGCCGGGCAGCAGTC
>NZ_VKHP01000181.1 GCF_010811875.1 Bradyrhizobium uaiense | reverse complement strand
CGACTGCTCGCTGCAGCGCCGTCACCAGAAGGTCTGGGAGGAAGGCCCCTCGCCCGTACTCGCGGCGGCCGCGCGCGCCACGATCGGCGAGCCGCACATGCATGGCGTCGGCGTCGGCGGTGGAATGCACCGCGACGGTGGAGATGCCGAGCTCCTTGCAGGCGCGCAGCACGCGAAGCGCGATCTCGCCGCGATTGGCTATGAGGATCTTGTCGAACATCGCTGCGCCTGACGTTGACGGGAAGCTATTCAATGATGACGAGCGGTTCGCCGAATTCGACGGGCTGGCCGTCCTCGACGAGGATCTGCGTCACGGTGCCGGCCCGCGGCGACGGGATCTGGTTCATCGTCTTCATCGCCTCGATGATCAGAAGCGTCTGGCCGGCGCTGACCTTGGTGCCGACTTCAATGAACGGCTTGGCGCCCGGCTCGGGCGACCAATAGGCGGTGCCGACCATCGGTGAGGGCACGGCGCCCGGGTGCTTTGCCAGATCTGTCGCAGCGACAACCGCGGCAGCAGGCACTCCCACGGCGGCCGGCGCGGCAACAGCATGCAGGGCTGAAGGCACCGATGCCGCGATGCTGATGTTGCGGGCGACCCGGACGCGCAGGCCGGCGCGCTCGATCTCGATCTCGGTGAGGTTGGTCTCAGCAAGCAGAAGCGCGAGCTCGCGAATGAGGACGCTGTCGTCGCTCTTCGAATCGTTCTTGGACTTTGCGGCTGATTTGTCGTCTGGCTGGCGCGCCATGTTGTTTGATCCGAAATCTCTGTCTGGTGACGGGGAACGTCAGGATTGACGATTAAGTCTTTGGCTTAGCATCGGTCCTAGCATCGGTCTTCGCACCAATCCTGGTGGCGAGGCCGATGATCGCAAGCCGGTAGCCGTCGATGCCGAAGCCGCAAAGCGACGCGAAGGTGGCTTTAGCAGTGAACGAGTGGTCCCGGAAGCTTTCGCGGGCGTGGATGTTGCTGACATGAACCTCGACGGCGGGGATCTTGACCGCAACCAGCGCGTCATGCAGCGCGATCGAGGTATGGGAGTAGCCGCCGGCGTTGATGATGATGCCGACCGCCTTCTTGGCGTGGGCTTCATGGATGAAGTCGATCAGTTCACCCTCGCGGTTGGACTGCCGGCAGTCGGCGATCAGGGCGAACTGGCGTGCGGTGTCCGCGCACAGCTTCTCGACGTCGGCGAGGGTGGCGTGGCCGTACGTCTCCGGCTCGCGCGTCCCCAGCAGGTTGAGGTTCGGGCCGTTCAGCACATAAATCGTTCCGGCAGCAGCCATTCCAAAGATTCCTGCCAAGGGTTCCGGCAATGGTCCCAACTAGGGTTCCGGGCGAGGGGTGGAGTGGGCCGGGTTATAGGTAACAACCGGCCGCAGGGGAAGTCTTTAGGTGAAATCGGAACGTCTTCAACAGCTTCCTCCACCCTGTTAGGTAGTTGCCGTAACCTGCGGAAATTGCTGATTAACCAAATCTTGCGGAAAGACGCGTCGGGAGCTGCGCTCCGGCCCGTCATCCACCGGCGATCGCGGGTTGTGGTCGAATGCAAAACCCCGCCCCGGGAGGGGGCGGGGTTGAGATTGCGGCGAGGGTCCGGATGGCACCCTCGCGGCCGAGGCCACCTTAGCCCTCGATGATGTAGACGATCTCGTGGGTCTCCGGCTGCACGATGATGTAGCGGCCCTTGACCAGGATGAACTCATAGCCGCGCCACTGCGGATAGATCGTCACGACGCGCTCCGGCACCGGGTAGAAGTGCACGTCGGATGGGACGCGGGTGCCGACCGCCACGTTGAAGTTCACATTGGTGACTTCGGTGACGTGCTCCGACTTGATCGCGGTCGAGATCTGGGTGCGCTTCTCGGCCGGCGGAGCCGCGGTGGCCGACGTCGCCGCGTTACCGGTCGTGGTCTGGGTCCGGCTGCTGTCGTTGGTCTGCGCGCGGTCGGTGTCGCTCGGGCTCTTGGTCTGAGCGTTCTGGTTGGTTGTGGCGCCGCTCTTCTCGCGGCTCTCGGCGTTCATGTTGCCGCTCTTGTCACGACCTTCGGCCTTCATGGCGCCGTTCTTGTCGTGGCTCTCGGCCTTCATGTCCTTCGGGCCTTCCTTGGAGCCCTTGGTCGCATCGTTCTCCGAGCTCATGCCCTTCGACTTCTGCGTATTGTCCTGCGCGCCCTTGGCGGCGGGGCCGGACTTGTCGGACTCGGCGCCCTTCATCCCCGACGAGTCACCCTTCATGCCCGGAGAAGACTCACCGGTCGTGGAATGCTCGGAACCCTTCATGCCGCCCGTATCGTGCTGCGTCGTGCCCGACGACGCGCCACCTGACGGTGCAGAGTGCTGCATGGTCGCGCCGCCGCCGGTCGCAGGCGAGTCCTTGCCGGCGCCGCCTGCACCCTGTGCATTCGCAAAGCCGGTACCAGCGATCAGGGCCGCCGCAGCAACGGAAATCAGAAAGCGTTTAGACATCGAAATTCCTCCTCGTGTTTCAGCATTGCCCGCGCCGACAACGGTAGAGGATGTGCGATGTTCCTGTTGATTTGCGGTTCCCCGCGGTTTGTTTGTTGTGTGAATGCGCGATGAACAATTCGCGTTTCAACCGCTGGCCCAGTCGAACTCCATGCTTGCAAGATCGAGCTGGCCGTTGCCGCCCCCGAAATTGAAGCCACCGAAATGCTCTTCGATCTCGAGATAGGTCGCGCTGTATTTCGGCGTCCACTGGTTTGGAAACATCGTGCCGCCGAGATGGTTACGGCCGTGCAGCCGTTCGAGACCGCGCGCACTGCCGCCTTCACCGTAAGGCGCGATGTAGTCGCCGAGCTCACCCTTGTGCAGCAGATGATCGCGCGGCGGCTTGCCGACATTGGGGTCGCCGTCGCGTGGCGCAATCCCGATGCCGTAAGCATGGTGTCCGGCCTCCGGGATGCGGCCGAAGAGGCGATACCAGTACGTCTTCTCCAGCTGGTCGGTGCGCGTGGTGCGGCCGACATGGACGTCGAACGCGGTGCGCGCCGCGCCCTTCACGAGCCACCGTGGCGGCGAATTGGCTTCCAGCAATGGATTGCCGGCGAGCTCCGGCGGCTGGCAGAGCGGTGCTGCGAACTCGGTCTCCGTGAGCCAGATCGCCGCGAAATTGTGGTCGATGATGTCCTTCATCCGAAACTCCATCGGATGACGGTTCTGCCGATAGGCGAAGTACGGCAGCAGATTGCGATCGGCCGGACGCTCGACGGTCTCAGCAGTGAGATATTGCGCGACCGCCTCGATCTCGACGGGCTCGTCATATTGCTGATCGGCGAACATCGCGAGCGCAACGTAGGATTGGCCCTTGGCGCGATACTGCGCGGGAATCCGCAGCGTGAAGCAGTGCTGCATCGGAAAGCCATCATGAGGGCTCAGCGGCCATTGCTCGGTGCGAATGCCTGACGGCAGGCCGTAGCACCAGCCGTGATCATGGTCGGTGCCACGCTGTGGCGCCGTGTTCAGGAGCGTGAGGTCGTAGCCAAGGTTAGGCGAGGCCAGCAGGGTAGGCGAGGCCAGGGACATGGCGCGCGGTTTCCGTGATTGGTGATGGCCCTTGGTTGCAGCCCGCGCGGCATTGGTTCGGTGACGGCAATAAAAAAATCCGGCTGCCTGGCAGCCGGATTTTGCTGATTGAATGGGCGCCGTCGAGGGACGATCAGCAGGTCGCCTTGCCGCAGCGGGCAATGCCGATCTTTTCCTTGAGATTGTCGACGCCGACGGCGCCGACAACGACCTGCTTGCCGATCACGTAGCTCGGCGTGCCGTTCATGCCCATGGATTCGGCGAGGCGGAAATTCTCCTCGATGGTCGCCTTCACCTCGGGGCTCGCCATGTCCTTCTCGAGCTTGGTCATGTCGAGGCCGACGTCCTTGGCGACGGCCATCGCGCGGGCCTTGTCGGCGGCGCCGCGGCCACCCAACAGCTTCTGGTGAAACTCGAGATACTTCTTGCCGGTCGGGTCCTGCATGCGCACGGCGACGGCGACCTGCGCGGCCTCGACCGAGCCCTGGCTCAGCACCGGGAATTCCTTCAGCACGACCTTCAGCTTCGGATCCGACTTCATCAGGTCCATCATGTCGGACATCGCGCGCTTGCAGTAGCCGCAATTGTAATCGAAGAACTCGACGAAGGTGACGTCGCCGTCCTTGTTGCCGAGCATGACGCCGCGCGGCGAATTGAAGATGGTGTCGGCGTTCTTGGCGACGCTCTGCTCATGCTTCTCGGCTTCGGCGGCCGCCTGCCGCTTGCTGAGCTCGTTCATCGCCTCTTCGAGCACCTCGGGATGCGAGACGAGATAGTTGCGCACGATGGTCTCGATGTCGCCGCGCTGGGTATCGTTGAAGCTCTGCGCGGACGCCGACAGCGGCGCGGCGCAAACGCCGAGCGCGAGCAGGGCAGAGGCAAGAAAACGAAGCGCTGGCATGACAAAATCCTTGTTCGAGGTGGCCCGAAATACGGCGCGGCCGTGGGCCGGTTTCGGGGGATCGTTGTATGGAACTACGGTTTATTTCTAGTTGTTTTTCTGACCCGGCATGGGCTTGGCGCTCACAATGTCGTCAGCTTTGACCCAGCCGGGCGTGCCGATCGCGAACCGCGTCTTGGCGCGCGACGCAAGGTCGCGGGCGGTCTTGGTGTCGCCGCGGAGATAGGCGGCCTGCGCCGAGGCCAGGTCGGCCTGGGCATAGTCGCCCTTGCGGCCATAGGCCATCGCGAGCTGGGTATAGCCGAGCGGCGCCTCGGGCTCGCGGCCGACCGCGGCCCGCAGCATGTTGATCGCCTCGTCGGTCAAGGCCTTGTTGTCGGAGGCGACCAGCGCCTGGCCGAGCAGCATCTCGATCAGCGGCGAATTGCCGGACATCTGCACCGCGCGGCGCAGCGGCGCGACGGCCTCCGCCGGCCGGCCGCCTTCGAGCAGCGCCTGACCGCGCAATTCGTAGAAATAGGGATTGTTGGGCTGCGCCTGGATCAAGCTGTCGATCTGCGCGATCGCCGAACGCAGATCGCCGTGCAGATAGGTCGTGATCGCGCGTGCGTAGCGCGCCGGCATGCTGGTGTTGGTCAGCGGATAGCGGCGGTAGACCGTATCCTGCCGCTCCATGAAGCCGGAGATCTTGGCGCGCATCATGTCGTGACGCAGCTGCAGCGCCGGATCGTCCTTCTTGTCCCAATAGGGGCTGGAGCGCGCCATCTCCTGCAGCGCCGAGACGCGATCGACCGGCATCGGGTGCGACTGCAAATAGGGGTCGGCGCCGCGCGAGGCGAACAGGCTCTCGTCGGTGAAGCGCCTGAACGTCTCGTACATGCCCTTGGCGGATTGTCCCGTCGCGTTCAGGAATTTGACGCCGGCGCGGTCGGCGTTTTCTTCCTGCTGGCGCTGATAGGACAGCAGCGTGCGCTGAATCACCGTCTGCGGGGCCGAGATCGCCGCGGCGCCGGCGCTGGAAAGGCCGTTTCCACCGCCGCGGCCGCCTGCGCCGGCAGCGATCGCGCCGACGCCGAGCAGCATCGCGATGATCATCTGGGTCTGCGCCTGCGCCAGCTGCTCGCGCATCTTGGCAAGATGGCCGCCGGCGAGATGGCCGGTCTCGTGCGCCAGCACGCCGATGATCTGGTTCGGCGTCTCCGATTGCAGCAGCGCGCCGTAGTTGACGAAGATGCGGCGGCCGTCGGCGACGAAGGCGTTGAACGAGCTGTCGTTGATGATGACGATCTGGATATTCTGCTTCTCCAGACCGGCGGCGCGCAGGATCGGCCTTGTGTATTCGCGCAGCAACTGCTCGGACTCGGTGTCGCGCAGCACCGGTGGGCCCTTCTGCTGGGCTTGCGCGGGGACGACCGGACCGATCGCGAGCGTGACCGCGGTCAGCAATGCGGTGAGCTTGAAGGTCGTGGTGCGAAGCCTGAGGCGGAACAGCATGGGCATCTACCGGCGATGGCTGGCCGCGCCGGCGCAAAACCGGGTTCCGGGCCGGACCGGATCAGGCGCGTGGCGCAGTCTGTTGTTTTTGCAGTTCTTCTTCACGCGAGCCGGGTATTCACTTGGGGTATTCACTTGGCCTGAAAGCGTTATAAGGAGCCACCGAATGCGGCCAGTCTGGGGCGGCAGACGGTAACGGAACTCGAATTCGGCAGCGGCCGTGCAATAGCAGAAATCCATGCGTGAAGCGACAACGAGAGACCGTGTGAGCAGCCTTTTGACAGCGTCCGGCCGGAGCGATGTTCCGCCGTTCATGGTGATGGACGTGATGGCTGCCGCGGCGCGAATCGAAGCCGCCGGCGGCCATGTCATCCACATGGAGGTGGGGCAGCCGGCCGCATCCGCGCCGAAGCCGGCGATCGCGGCCGCGCAGGCCGCACTTCTGGACGGTCGGATCGACTACACCTCGGCGCTCGGTATTCCCTCGCTGCGCGCACGCATCGCGCGGCATTACCGCGACACGTATGGTTGCGCGGTCGACGCCGAGCGCATCATCGTCACCACGGGCTCGTCGGGCGGGTTCATCCTGGCGTTTCTTGCGATGTTCGAGCCGGGCGACCGGGTTGCGGTCACCGTGCCCGGCTATCCGCCGTACCGGCACATCCTGACTGCGCTCGGTTGCGAGCCGGTGCTGATCGAGACGTCAGGCGACACCCGCCACGCGCTGACCGGGGAGGCGTTGCTCGAGGCCCATCGCAAGGCGCCGCTGAAGGGTGTGCTGGTCGGCAGTCCCGCCAACCCGACCGGCACCATGATGTCGCGTGAGGCGCTGTCGAGCCTGATGGCGGCCGCCGACAGCGCCGGCATCCGCTTCATCTCCGACGAGATCTATCACGGGCTCGACTATGCGTTTCCCGCGGTGACGGCGGCCGAGCTGTCGCCGAATGCGCTCGTGATCAACTCGTTCTCGAAGTACTTCTGCATGACCGGCTGGCGCGTCGGCTGGATGGTGGTGCCCGAAATGCTGGTGCGGCCGATCGAACGGCTGCAACAGAATCTGTCGATCTCGGTGCCGACCCTGTCGCAGATCGCGGCCGAAGCGGCGTTCGAGGGGCGGGAGGAGATGGAGGCGATCAAGCGCGGCTACCAGGAGAACCGCCGTATCCTGATCGAAGGGCTGCCGAAGGCGGGGCTGACCAAGTTCCTCCCCGCAGACGGCGCGTTCTATCTCTATGCCGACGTCTCCGACTTCACCTCCGACAGCTTCGCCTTCGCCAGCGAGATGCTCGAGAAGGCGCATGTCGCAGCGACCCCGGGCGTCGATTTCGATCCGATCCACGGCCGTGCCTTCATCCGTTTTTCCTATGCACGTTCGGCCGCGGACATGCAGGAAGCTGTTGCACGGATCGCGCATTGGCTTAAATAGCCCGCAATCTTCAAGAGCCTTCCATCCTGTCGGGTAGATCGGTTTCGCGCGTCTGGCCCTGGTTTCGGCGGAGCGGCACGCGACAGATCGCCGCGGATAAACGGCAGGCCCCACACAGTTCCATTTGACTTGAACGGCCAAGTTGATCTTGGCTATTTCCGCCATTTCTGAGGGGGAGTGACACATGGCAACGGCAACCGTTGCCACGGCTTCACCGGCGTCTGCCGGTGGCAAGCCGTGGTACAAGATTCTCTATGTCCAGGTCCTGATCGCAATCGTGCTCGGCGCGCTGGTCGGCGCGTTCTGGCCGTCGCTTGCCACCAATGAGTGGATCAAAGCGCTTGGTGACGGCTTCATCAAGCTGATCAAGATGGTGATCGCACCGATCATCTTCTGCACGGTGGTCTCGGGCATCGCGCATATCCAGGATGCCAAGAAGGTCGGCCGCATCGGCGTCAAGGCGCTGGTCTATTTCGAGGTCGTCTCGACCTTCGCACTGGTGATCGGATTGCTGATCGGCAATATCGTGAAGCCGGGCGCGGGCTTCGGCAATGCGGCGGCGAACGCGCAGGCGGTTGCCGGCTATGCCAAGCAGGCCGAGGCGCAGAAGAGCGTCGACTTCGTGCTGCACATCATTCCGGACACCGTCGTCGGCGCCTTCGCGCAGGGCGAGATCCTGCAGGTGCTGCTGTTCTCGGTGCTGTTCGGCTTCGCGATCATGGGGCTCGGCGAGCGCGGCCATACCATCCGCTCGTTCATCGACGATGCCGCGCATGCGGTGTTCGGCGTCATCTCGATCGTGATGCGGGCGGCGCCGATCGGCGCGTTCGGCGCGATGGCCTTCACCATCGGCAAGTTCGGCACCGGCGCGATCCTCAACCTGATGGGGCTGATCGCGACGTTCTACCTGACCGCGGCGCTGTTCGTCCTCGTGGTGCTCGGCATCATCGCGCGGATCGCAGGGTTCTCGATCTTCCGGTTCCTGGCCTACATCAAGGACGAGCTCCTGATCGTGCTGGGCACCTCGTCGTCGGAGAGCGCGCTGCCGTCATTGATGGAGAAGCTCGAACGGCTCGGCTGCTCGAAATCCGTGGTCGGTCTGGTGGTGCCCACCGGATATTCGTTCAACCTCGACGGCACCAACATCTACATGACGCTGGCGACCTTGTTCATCGCACAGGCGCTGGGCTACGACCTTTCGTTCAGCCAGCAGCTTACGATCCTGGTCGTGGCGATGCTGACCTCGAAGGGGGCGTCCGGCATCACCGGCGCGGGCTTCATCACCCTGGCGGCGACGCTTGCGGTTGTCGATCCGCGGTTGGTGCCGGGCATGGCGATCGTGCTCGGCATCGACAAGTTCATGAGCGAGTGCCGCGCGCTGACCAATCTGTGCGGCAACGGCGTCGCCTGCGTGATCGTGGCCTGGTGGGAGGGCGAGCTCGACCGCGACAAGCTCAACGCCAATCTCGCCCGGCAGATCGACCCGACCGACATGGAAACCGCGCTGACGACGGATTAGTTCGACGTCAGAACCTGTCCAACCGATACGGCGAGGTGTCCACTGCGGACGCCTCGCCGTTCATCGTTTCGGCCAGCACACGCGCCGTCGCAGGGCCAAGCGTGAAGCCCTGATGGCCGTGGCCGAAGTTCACCCACAGCCCGCGATGGCGCGGCGCAGGCCCGAGCACCGGCAGCATGTCGGTGGTGCAGGGGCGGGTGCCGAACCACGGCTCGGGCTCGACACGGCTGCCGATCTCGATCAGCTCGCGTGCGGCAGCTTCCGCATGGCCGAGCTGGATCGGCGTCGCCGGCGCGTCGGGGCTCGTGAGTTCCGCGCCGGTGGTGATGCGGATGCCCTTGGCCATCGGCGCCATCGCATAGCCGTTCGCGGTGTCGACCAGCGGCAGGTCGAGCGAGCGGCCGCCCTGATAATGCATGTGGTAGCCGCGCTTGCGCACCAGCGGAATCCGGTAGCCGAACTTGCGCAGCAATTGCGGTGACCACGGCCCGAGCGTGACGACGACGTGGGTGGCATCGATCCGACCGCCGCTGGTGTCGACCGACCAGCCGGATGTCGTCTGCGTCAGCGTCTGCGCGTCGCCGTTGAGCAGCGTCCCGCCGAGGCGCTCGAACAATCCGGCATAGGCGGACACGAGACCGCCGGGGTCCGACACGGTCCACGGCCCGAGCCAGTGAATGGCGCCGGGCAGATCGTCGCGCAGCAAAGGCTCCGCTCTGGCAAGCTCCTTGCCATCGAGCACGCGAAACGTCACGCCGAAGTCACGCTGGTTCTCTTCGGCGACGGCGATCGCTTGCTCCAGCGCCGCCGGGTCGCGATGCAGCAGGCGATAGCCGGCGCGGCGGATCAGATTGTCGGCATGAGCATCGCGGATCAGCGTGTCGTGCTCCGCGGTCGCGTAGGCGATCAGGCGCGCCCAGGCGAGGGTGGCTTCGCGGTGTCGCTCGGGCGTCGAGTTCCACCAATAGCGCAGCAGCGGACCGGCGTGCTGCGGCAGCGAGGCGAGGCGATAGCGCACGTCGTTGGTGCGCCCCATCGCGATCCTGGCGAGTGTCGCGGGATCGCGCGGCATCGGATAGGGCCGCACCGCCTCGCTCTGAATGATGCCGGCATTGCCGTAGCTGGTCTCGCGGCCGGGTTCCTTGCGGTCGATGAGCGTGACCGACCAGCCGCGGCGTTGCAAATGCAGCGCCGTGCTGACGCCCACCATGCCGCCGCCAAGAACGATCGCGCTTCGCATCGGGTCCGTCTCCGTCAAGCTCCGTCACGTCGGCGTCTGACGAACGGAGTGCCTGTCCAATAAAAACGCCCGGCGTGAACCGGGCGTTTTGACTTGCAGGGGGCCTTAGTTGCCGCCACCGAAGCGGCGCGACCACCAGCCCTTGCGGGCCGGAGCCTCGGCCGCGGCGGCTGCCGCGGGCTCAGGGGCGGCGGCTGCGGCGGCAGGTTCTTCTGCCGGGCTCTGAGCCGGCGCCGACGTGTCGGGCTGCGGGCTCGATGCGAAGCTGACCTTTTCGCGCACCGTCGAACGGCGCCGCTGCGCACGGTCGCTTTCGGCGGCCGTGTCCTCGGCAGCCGCAACGGCGGTCTCCGGTGCGGGCACCACAGCGGCCTCGACAGGTGCTGACTCGACAGGTGTAGCCTCGATCGGCTGCCATTCCGGCGGAGGAGCGACCAGTTCGGGCTGCGCGAGCGAGGGAGCCGGCTCCGCGTCGTGGCTATCGAAATCGGCGACTGCGTCGCTGGCTTCGAACGCCGGCGCCGGGCTCAACTCATCGGAGATCGATCCGGCGAGACCGTCTTCCGGTCCACCAGAGCCGCGCCGGCGGCGGCCGCCACGGCGTCCGCGGCGCCGCGGGCGGCGATCGCCGTTGGCGGCCTGGTCGTCGCGCCCTGCGCCCTGCGCTTCGTCGCCTTCGTCCTCATCGCCTTCGGCTTCGCCCGCGGCAACAGCCTCGGTGCCCTCGGGCAGGACATGCATCAGATCGCCGTCCTCGCGCGGCTGCTGGGCACCGTCACGCGGCTCGCTGCCACCGCGGCCACGGCGCCGGCGGCGGCGCTTGCGGCGCTGGCCGTCGCCTTCGCCCTCAGCGGCGCCTGCTTCCTCGCCGGCCGCCCGGTCGTCGACGAGCCCTTCGGTCTCGTCGGTCTCGATCTCGGCCTCGTATTCGAGCAGTTCTTCCTCGTCGTCGGCTTCGTCGGCCTGCGGCGGCGAGGCGGCAGCCTGGGCCACCAACAGCGCCTTGGCGGCCTCGAGCGTATGCACCTGCTCGCCGCGGTCGATAATGTAGGACTGCTGGGCGCTTACGGTGGCATCCGCCGCGATCGCCAGCGATACCTTGAAGGCGTCTTCGAGGTCGCGCAGATGGCCGCGCTTGTGATTGAGCACGTAAAGCGCGACGTCGGTGCGGGTGCGGACCACGAGATTGTGGGTCGCGCCCTTCATCAGGATTTCCTCGATGCCGCGCAGCAGTTGTAGTGCCACCGACGAGACCGATCGGACGTGGCCCGAGCCGCCGCATTGCGGGCAGGGCTCCGTCGAACTATCCAGCATGCTGGCGCGGATGCGCTGGCGCGACATTTCCAGGAGGCCGAAATGCGAGATGCGGCCGACCTGGATCCGCGCGCGGTCCTGGCGCAGGCAGTCGGACAGCTTACGCTCGACCGCACGGTTATTGCGCTTCTCGTCCATGTCGATGAAGTCGATGACGATCAGGCCGGCGAGGTCGCGCAAACGCAATTGTCGGGCGACCTCTTCCGCCGCTTCCAGATTGGTTTTGAGCGCGGTGTCCTCGATATGGTGCTCGCGCGTGGCACGGCCGGAGTTGACGTCGATCGAGACCAGCGCCTCGGTCTGGTTGATCACGATGTAGCCGCCGGAGCGCAACTGCACTGTCGGCGAGAACATTGCGTCGAGCTGGCTCTCGACGCCCATGCGCGAGAACAGCGGCTGGCCGTCGCGATACTGCTTCACCGCGCGCACATTGGCCGGCATCAGCATCTTCATGAAATCGCGCGCTTCGCGGTAGCCGGCTTCGCCCGCCACCTGAATCTCGTCGATCTCCTTGTTGTAGAGGTCGCGCAGCGAGCGCTTGATCAGCGAGCCTTCCTCGTAGACCAGGGTCGGCGCCTGCGACTTCAGCGTCAGGTCGCGCACCGTCTCCCACATCCGGATCAGGTACTCGAAGTCGCGCTTGATTTCCGGCTTGCTGCGGGAGGCGCCGGCAGTGCGCAGGATGATCCCCATGCCCTCGGGCACGTCGAGATCCTGCACCACTTCCTTCAGCCGCGAACGGTCCTGGGCCGAGGTGATCTTGCGGCTGATGCCGCCGCCACGGGCGGTGTTGGGCATCAGCACCGCGTAACGGCCGGCGAGCGACAGATAGGTGGTCAGCGCGGCGCCCTTGTTGCCGCGCTCTTCCTTGACGACCTGCACCAGCATCACCTGCCGGCGCTTGATCACTTCCTGGATCTTGTACTGGCGGCGCGGGCGGAAGGCGCGCTCTGGAACCTCCTCGAGCACATCGTCGCCGCCGACGGACTCGACGACGTCCTCTTCCTCGCCTTCTTCGCCGTCGTCCTCATCGTCATCTTCGCCGGCCTCGTCGCCATGCCCGGCTTCGGGCACGGTCACATCCGCGAACCCTGCGTATTCGGCGACCGCATGCTCATCGGCTACGGCGTGGATTTCGTCGGCAGCCACATGCGGCGCGTCGTCGGCGTGTGCTGCGTTTTCCTCGACCCGCTCCTCATGGGCCCGCTCGGGCTCATGATTGATCTCGGCGGTCTCGACGATCTCCGGCACCGCTGACGCGACGGAGGCTTCGACCACCGCAACGACGGGGTCGGACGGAGTGTCGGCGGCCTGCGCTCCGCTCACGGCAGGGGCGTGGTCGTGTTCGTGGGTATGATCATGGTCGTGGTGGTCATGATCGTGATCATCGTGGCCATGGTCATCGTGCCCGTGAACGTCGTGACCATGGTCATGATGCTCATGGTCATCGTGATGCGCATGCTCATGCGCCTCATGCTCGTGACCTTCGTGGGCGACCACGCCATGGTCGTGATGCCCGGCATCATAGTCATGATGCGCGGCATCGACGGCGTGTTCATGACCCTCGACGGCGGGCAGCGCCTGCGCGTTACCTGCGCCCTCGACCACCTCGCTCTGGACGCGGTCGCCATGGCCGCGGCGACGGGCATTGCGATGGCGCGACCGGCGGCGATGGCCGCGGTTCTCGTGCTCTTCTTCGGCCTCCCGATGGGCGCGTTCGTCGGCTTCGATCAGCGCCTGACGGTCGGCGACCGGGATCTGGTAGTAGTCGGGATGGATTTCGCTGAAGGCCAGGAAGCCGTGACGGTTGCCGCCATATTCGATGAAGGCAGCCTGCAGCGACGGCTCTACGCGCGTGACCTTGGCGAGGTAAATGTTGCCGCGCAGTTGTTTGCGCTGGGCGGTCTCGAAATCAAACTCTTCGACGCGATTGCCGCGGACCACAACGACCCGGGTCTCTTCCGGGTGGGTGGCATCGATCAACATCTTGTTGGGCATTTTGGAACTCTTGACGGCGGCGGGCGCGGATCATGGCGCGCGCAAACTGCGCCGCCCGGTGACGCGACGGTCCACCTGATTCGGGGGTGAGGGGAAGGCCAAAACGCGTCTCGCGGCGCAGCGCCGGACGGGAACTCACCGGGATGATGCGACGGGCGAAGTTTTCACCTCGCGTCAGCGCGATCATTCGGCGGATCCTGGTCGGCAATACAGTCTGGCGCATTAAGCGTCGGCCCGTCTAAACATGTTGGCGGCGACAAATACCGCCGTATCTTTCGCTGAAAGCCCCGCCTGGCGCCGAAGCGCCTGCCGGCCATCGCATATCGAGGCCCCAAGGGACCGGATAATCGGTTATGCCGTGTCTCAAACCGTCCCTCTGGCGAGGGAGTGTGCCTGGGACCGGACGCCGCTCGGGCTTGAATCCGCCACTCCGTGTCAGCCGCGCGCGGCGCTGGCTGGGGAGGGACCGGAAAAACACGGCGGGATCTTCGACGTGGAAGGTTCCACCGCTGCACCAAGAGGCTGAACGCGACACAACCGGGAGTACTAGCCGTCAGCACCCCGTACATACGTGGATTGACCGCCGCGTGCAAGGGAAGCGTCACGCCGCCGCAACACTCGGTTCTTTTCGCCCGAGCGTCATTAGGGTGCGATTAACCGTGTGGTTCTAATGCGGTAAGAAGCAGCTGGGAGGCTCCGAATCGGGTGGAGAACCGCGCAAAACACCTTGTTTTTCTGGGCTGCGGGCTGTTGTGCGCCGCAGCATCGGTGTTTGCGGTCGCCGGCGCCCCGAGTGCCGCCGAGGGACCGCAGGGCGGCCAATCGGCTCCGGCCGCCAGTGCCCCGGATTTCCCGATCGCATCCGGCGCCAGGCTCGCCGGTGACGACAAGCAGACCCGATTCATCCTCGACCTCGACCGGAAGATCGAGTTTCGCGCATTCCCGCTGGCCGACCCCTACCGGGTCGTGGTCGACATCCCGCAGGTCAATTTCCAGCTCGCGACCGGTACCGGCTCGGCGGGGCGGGGACTGGTGAAGGCATTCCGCTACGGGCTCGTGATGCCGGGCGGCTCCAGAATCGTGTTTGACCTGACCGGCCCGGTGAAGATCGCCAATTCCTACGTGCTCGACGCCGCCAATGGCCAGCCGCCGCGGCTGGTGCTGGACTTCGAGCAGATCGACCGCACGGCCTTCGTGCAGGCGCTTGCGCCGGAGAGCCGTCCCGAACTGAAGCCAGCGATCTCCGACTCCACCACCGCGACCATTCCGGCCGTCACGACCGCGGCGTTGCCGCCGGTTACGACCACCGACCCGCGACCGCTGATCGTGATCGATCCCGGCCACGGCGGCATCGACAATGGCACCCAATCCGGCGACCAGACCGAGAAGAACCTGGTGCTCGGCTTCGGCCTTGCGCTGCGCGACCGGATCGAGAAATCCGGCAAATACCGAGTGGTCATGACCCGGACCGACGATACCTTCATCCCGCTCAATGACCGGGTGAAGATCGCTCGCACCCAATCTGCGGCGCTGTTCGTCTCGATCCATGCCGACGCTCTGCCGCGTCGCGAGGGCGATGCCCAGGGCGCCACGATCTACACGGTGTCGGACAAGGCTTCCGACGCTGAGGCCGAGCGGCTGGCCGAAGCGGAAAACAAGGCCGACGCCATCGCCGGCGTGAACCTGACCGATGAGCCGACGGATGTCGCCGACATCCTGATCGACCTCGCACAGCGCGAAACCAAGACGTTCTCCAACCGCTTCGCCCGTCTCCTGATGGACGAGATGAAGACCACGGTGCGGATGCACAAGCATCCGCTCAAATCGGCCGGCTTCCGGGTGTTGAAGGCGCCCGACGTGCCGTCCGTGCTGGTCGAAATCGGCTACGTCTCCAACAAGGGCGATCTCGAGCACCTGGTCTCCGAGAACTGGCGGAACAAGGCCGTCGGCTCGATGGTCCAGGCGATCGACACGTTCTTTGCCAAACGGCTTGCAACTGCCGGACCGGCAAAGTGAAATTGGCAGCCTGAAAAGCCGCAGCCGTTGCGCCGAAGCCCTAGTTTGGCCACAGCGGCGACGGTATAGAGAATGGACCGCAGGTTCGCAGAATCGACCACATTGTCCGGCGGCTCTTGTATATTCGCGTGCGCTGGGTGGCTCGCTGGGCCCAAGCTTCGATGGAGAGGCCTCGTTGTGTGAGGCTTCGTTATGTGAGCTGTCGCACTTTTGGACAGGCGCTTCTGATCACTGAGCGCCGGAGGGTAGGAACGGAACTTCGATAATGCGCCTGCTCGTGCGGTTTATGGGTTTCTTGTTCGCCGCCGGAACCGTCGTGTTCCTGGTCGGTGTCGCAGCCGTCGCCGGCGCCATCTGGCATTTCTCCAAGGATCTGCCCGACTACTCGCAGCTGCAGGACTATGAGCCGCCGGTGATGACCCGCGTGCATGCCGCCGACGGCGCGCTGCTCGGCGAATATTCCAAGGAGCGCCGGCTCTATCTGCCGATCCAGGCCGTGCCGAAGCTCGTGATCAACGCGTTCCTCGCGGCCGAGGACAAGAACTTCTACGAGCACGGCGGCATCGACTATCAGGGCATGGCGCGTGCTGCCATCCTGTACGCCCAGAACTACGGCTCCAACCGCCGCCCGCAGGGTGCCTCGACCATCACCCAGCAGGTCGCGAAGAACTTCCTGCTGACCAACGAAGTCTCGTTCGCCCGCAAGATCAAGGAAGCCTTGCTGGCGATGCGTATCGAGCGCGCCTACTCCAAGGACCGCATCCTCGAACTCTACCTCAACGAAATCTATCTCGGGCTCGGTGCCTACGGCATCGCGGCGGCGTCGCTGGTCTACTTCGACAAGTCGGTCAACGAGCTGACGATTGCCGAAGCATCGTACCTGGCTTCGCTACCGAAGGCGCCGGCCGCGCTGCACCCGGTGCGCAACCGTGATCGCGCGATCGAGCGCCGCAACTACGTGATCGACCGTCTGCTGGAGAACGGCTGGATCAAGCAGGCCGACGCCGACAAGGCGCGCAAGGATCCGCTCAACGTCACCAGCCGCTCCAACGGCGCGCATATCTTCGCCGGCGAATATTTCGCCGAGGAAGTTCGCCGCGACATCTTTGAGCGCTACGGCGAAAAGAAGCTGTACGAGGGCGGCCTGTCGGTGCGCACCACGCTGGATCCGAAGATCCAGGTGATGGCGCGCAAGACCATGGTCGCCGGTCTCGTCAATTACGACGAGGCGCAGGGCTGGCGTGGGCCGGTTCACAAGCTCGACGTGTCCGGCGACTGGGGCGTCAAGCTTGCCGACGTCAAATCGCTCTCCGACATCTCGCCGTGGCGGATGGCGGTGGTGCTGGAAACCAGCGATCAGTCGGCGCGGATCGGCTTCCAGCCGGGCCGCGAGCTCGGCGGCGCCGTCAGCAAGGAGCGGCAGACCGGCATCATCACGATCGATGGCGTGCGCTGGGCCAAGTCCAAGGGCAAGGCGCCGACCGCGGTCTCGCAGGTGCTGCAGCCGGGCGACGTGATCTATGCCGACCCGCTGGTGACCAAGGACGGCGCTGCGGTCGAAGGCCAGTATCGCCTGCGGCAATTGCCTGAAGTCTCCGGCGCCATGGTGGCGATGGATCCGTGGACCGGCCGCGTGCTCGCGATGGTCGGCGGCTTCTCGTTCGACCAGAGCCAGTTCAATCGCGCGACGCAGGCCTACCGGCAGCCCGGCTCGTCGTTCAAGCCGATCGTCTACTCGTCGGCGCTGGACAACGGCTATACGCCGTCGACCACGGTGATCGACGCGCCGATCGAGATCGATCAAGGGCAGGGCGCCGGCGTGTGGCGACCGGAGAACTACTCGACCGGCAAGTATTACGGCCCGACCACGCTGCGCAACGCGTTGCAGCGCTCGCTCAACACCGTGACGGTGCGCCTCGCGCAGGACATCGGCATGCCCCTGGTCGGTGAGTATGCAAAACGCTTCGGCGTCTATGACGAATTGCCGAACTACCTGTCCTACGCGCTGGGGGCGGGCGAAACGACGGTCATGCGCATGGTCACGGCCTATTCGATGTTCGCCAATGGCGGCCGTCGCGTAAAGCCGACCTTGATCGATCGCATCCAAGACCGCTACGGCCATACCATCTTCAAGCACGACACCCGCGAATGCCGCGGCTGCGACGCGCCCGGCGGCTGGAAGAGCCAGTCGGAGCCGCAGCTCGTCGACCGCCGCGAGCAGGTTCTGGATCCGATGACCGCCTACCAGATCACCGAGATGATGGAAGGCGTGGTCCAGCGCGGCACCGCCACTGTCGTGAAGGAGGTCGGCAAGCCGATCGCCGGCAAGACCGGCACCACCAACGACGAGAAGGACGTCTGGTTCGTCGGCTTCTCGCCGGATCTCGCGGTCGGCGTCTATATGGGCTACGACAAGCCGCGCAATCTCGGCCGCGCAGCGACCGGCGGTCACGTGGCAGCGCCGATCGCGCGCGACTTCCTCAAGCTCGCGCTGGCCGACAAGCCGCCGACGCCGTTCAAGGTTCCGGCCGGCATCAAGCTGATCCGCGTCGATGCCAAGACCGGCATGCGTGCCGGCCCCGGCGACGGCGGTAACACCATCCTCGAAGCGTTCAAGCCTGGCACCGCGCCGCCCGACAATTACTCGGTCATCGGTGTCGCCGATGCCGACGGCCGCGCCCCCCAACCCCAGCCGTCGCAGAGTGGTGGGCAACAGCCCGACGGCGGCTTCTTCATGCGTCCGGGAACCGGGGGGTTGTACTAGAGCGTTTTCAAGCGAAGCGGGTCCTGGTTCGCTTGAAGAAAACGCGTCAAAACAAATGCCTGGAGCTCTGATCCGATCTGAACGGAAATGGCTCTAGCCATGGATCCATCCAAATCGCCGGGATAGTGTGGCCAAGCCGATTGCGCTTTGCCGCGCCGGTCGCTACATCCCCCGCAACCTTTTTGCCAACACCTGAAAGACCATGCGCGCGGAAATCGAACGCCTTGTTGAAGAGATCAAGCAGTCAGTCGGGCTGCTGAGGAGGCATCTTTGACGTCGATCAATCGACGGCACGCCTCGCTGAGCTGAACAAGCTCGCTGAAGACTCCAATCTCTGGAACGATCCCCAGAAGGCCCAGCGGCTGATGCAGGAGCGCACCTCGCTGGAGGATGCGCTCTCCGGAATCGGCAAGGTCGAGCGCGAGCTCGAGGACCAGGTCGGCATGATCGAGCTCGGCGAGGCCGAGAACGATGCTGGTGTGGTCACCGAGGCCGAGAAGGCGCTCAAGGATCTCAAGAAGGAGGTCGCACGGCGCGAGCTGGAAGCGTTGCTCTCGGGCGAGGCCGACAAGTTCGATTCCTATCTCGAGGTGCATGCCGGTGCCGGCGGCACCGAGAGCCAGGACTGGGCGCAGATGCTGCTGCGCATGTACACGCGCTGGGCGGAGAAGCACGGCTTCAAGATCGAGTTCCTCGAAGAGTCCCAGGGCGAAGAGGCCGGCATCAAGTCCGCCACCATCCAGATCTCCGGCCACAATGCCTATGGCTGGCTGAAGACCGAGGCCGGCGTGCATCGCCTGGTGCGTATCTCGCCGTTCGACTCCAACGCGCGGCGGCACACGTCGTTTTCGTCGGTGCAGATTTTCCCCGTGATCGACGACTCGATCAAGATCGAGATCAAGGAGTCCGACGTTCGCACCGACACGATGCGGTCGGGCGGCGCCGGCGGTCAGCACGTCAACAAGACCGAGTCGGCGGTGCGCCTGACGCACATTCCGACCGGCATCGCGGTGGTGTGCCAGGCCGGCCGCTCCCAGCACAAGAACCGAGCGCAGGCCTGGGACATGCTGCGCGCGCGGCTCTACGAGATCGAGCTGAAGAAGCGCGAGGAGCAGGCCGCTGCCGATCAGGCCGCCAAGACCGATATCGGCTGGGGTCACCAGATCCGCTCCTATGTGTTGCAGCCCTACCAGATGGTGAAGGATCTGCGCACGGGTGTGCAGACCTCCGACACGTCGGGGGTGCTCGACGGCGATCTCGACGAGTTCATGGCGGCGACCCTGGCGCAGCGCGCCTTCGGCACCGGGCCCGGCTCCGTCGAGGATGTGGATTAGCCCATGCCGCGCGTCGCTTTCATCGGATTGGGACGCATGGGCCACGGCATGGCCGGCCGTTATCTCGATGCCGGCTTCACCGTCGCGGTGTGGAATCGCAGCAAGGCCAAGGCCGAGGACCTGATCGCGCGCGGCGCGCTCTGGGCGACCTCGCCGGAGGATGCCGCGATCGATGCCGACGCCGTCGTGACCATGGTCGCCGACGACGAGGCATCGCGTGCGGTCTGGCTGACCAGGGATGGTGCTGCCGCCAACATGAAGGCCGGCACGCTCGCGATCGAATGCTCCACGGTCTCGTATCAGCACACGCTCGATATGGCGCGCGAGCTGCAGAGCCGCGGCCTGATCTACATCGATTGCCCGGTCACCGGCCTGCTCGGCAATCGCCACGCCCTCGGCAAGGCTTGCGATCTGCACCGCGCCGATCAAATTGTTGATCAGCTTGAACACGGTGCCGGTGCCGACCGCGCCGAAATGACGGATCGTGC
>NZ_VKHP01000017.1 GCF_010811875.1 Bradyrhizobium uaiense | reverse complement strand
TCGGCGACGATCTGGATGTCCGGCTTCAACGCCTTCAGCGCTGCGGTGAAGATCTTGGCCGCGTCATGGCCGAACGCATAGTCCGGATTGATGATCGCCACCGTCTTCACGTCCGGCTTGCGATCCAGAAGATAGACTGCGTAAGCGACGAACTCAGGCACCGTGTTGCCGTTGGGACGGAACACGTACTTGCTCTTGCCGTCCATGAGCAACTGATGAGTATCGCAGTTCCAGCCCACGGTCGGGACCTCAAGCTGCTCGGCGATCGGAGCCAGCGCGAGGCAGGTCGCGCTCGACAAGGCGGCGACCATCACCTGATTCTTTGCATCGCCCGCCAGTCGGCGGTATTCCGCGATCACGCCTTGCGCGCCCTGGGCCTCGTCGACATAGGTCGCGGTGACCGGCACACCTCCGATCCCGCCCTTGGCATTGATTTGGTCGATCATGAGATCGGCGGCGTTCTTGCCGGGCATGCCGTAGGCCGCGGCGGGGCCGGACGTGAACGTAAAGACGCCAAGTCCCACCGAACTCGGCTTGTCCTGCGCGGCGACCGGAGTTGTCGCCACGAGGCCGATCGCGAGAGCACCGGCGAGACCATCGACCACCAATCGACGATTGGCCTGGGGCAGCCCCCGATCGAGCCTGAAATGCAGTTGCAGCGACGACAGGCAACGCGCGAATACGATCGAGATACCTTTGAACGCCATATTTTCCCCCTTGAACGGTCGAACGATGTTGTCGGTCGGATCGGCCTCAGACCGGATCGAAATAGTGCATTTCGAGAAGCAGGCAGCCGTTGACGGACTTGAACGGCCCGTGGGGCGCGTGCGGCGGCCGACAGGCATAGGTGTTCGGCGGAAAGCTCTTGCCGCCCTCGCCCTTCTCGTCATTGCCAACGATCAAGTCGCCCGAGACGAGATAGACCTCTTCCCAATACTCGTGCGAAAACGGCGCGGTCGTGTAGACGCCCGGGGCGAAGCGCAGCAGCCGGGTTCGCGTCCCACGCCGCTTCTCCTCGTCGAGCCCTCCCGCAACGATCTTCTGCTGGATGCCGGCCGGGTAGCCTGCGGGCGTTTCCCAACCGGTGCTCATGTCGAGCGTGTAGAATTCGTCGTGCTTCTTGTTGACGGGCATGTGTTGTCTCCGTTGGATCAGGCGGCTTTGCTGGCGGTCGACACGCCATTGAGATCGTAGGAATCGAGCATCGTCTGGACCAGCCGGTCGGCGCCGGCCCAATCGTAGGTCCGATAGGAATGTCCCTTGGTGACGAAGGTCGCACCGGCGTAGAACATTTCGTACTGCTGGTGGCGGGAGCCGAATTCCGACCCGACCGCATCCCAGGCGAGCTTGTAGAACTTCACGCGCTCATACGAATTGGCCTTCGGCGACTGCTGCGTCTTGCCGATCAAGGCCGCGATCTCCGGATTGTCAAAGTCGGCGACCGATGAGGGCAGCATGATCATGCCGCCACCGGCGAGTTCGCGCAGCGTATTGATGATGTGCGCGTAGAGCTGTTGCGTCAGCACCTGCGCGGAATAGAGCGTGTGCCGGTCCGGGATGAAATAGGGGCCGACCAGCGAGCCCTTGGCTTCCATCGCCGCCACCAGCGCATCGACCATGCCGGTCTCGGCCGCGAGCTGACCGAGCATCTCGCGCACCTGCGGGAATTGAGTGACGCCATTCATTTCGGCCGTGCGATGCGCGAGGCCGGCCAGGAACTTGAGCTTCACGCTGAGACGCACCATCGCCTGATAGTTCTGATAGACGTGGCAGGGCGTGGCGTGAAACTGCTTCTGGCACATTTCGACGTTGCCCTCGATGAAAACGCGATCCCAGGGAACCTTCACGTCGTCGAAATAGAGAACCGAGTCGTTCTCGTCGAAGCGGCTCGACAACGGATTGTCGAACACCGCGCCGGCCGCGTCCTCGTAGGACTTGCGCGACAGCATCTTGAGGCCCTTCGAGTTCATCGGGATCGCAAAGGACATCGCGTAGCGTTCTTCGCCCGGACGCATCGGCTGGATGGTCGTCACGAAAACCTCGTCGGCGACCACGCCTCCCGTGGCGAGCATCTTGGCGCCGCGAACCGTGATCCCCTCTGCGTCGCGATCGACGACCCCTGCGGTGAGGAATGGATCCGCCTGCTCGGCCGCCCCCTTTGAACGATCGGCCTGCGGATTAATGATGACGTAGGTCAGGTAAAGGTCATTGTCGCGCGCATAGCGGTAGTAGCTGTCGAGCGCGCTCGCGCGAGCCGGGTCGTACGCCTTGAAGACGTCGAGCCCCATGTACAGACCGGAGATGCACGAGGCGACATGGTCCGGGGCACGGCCCATGAAGCCGGCATGCAGCGAAGCCCAAGCTTCCAGTGCCTTCCGCCGCTGGACGAGGTCGGCATAGGATGTCGGAAGCTGCCAAATCCGGTTGGCACGTCCGGCGTCGGTCTCGAACGTCATGAGATCGACGTTCTCCCTGGCGCTCGCAAAATCGAACAGCCCGGCCATCGAATTGGCGAGATTCCGATAGGCCCGATGAGCAGTCACGTCGCCGACCGCAGCCCCGTTGATGTAGATGGTCCGCCCGTCCCTCAGTCCAGACAGATATTCCTTTGCACTACGCATCGCGGTTCTCCGGTTCGAACTAGTAATGAATGGGAAGCGGCCAGGTCGGCTCGCGCTCGCTTTCGTCGACGAGGTCGCGATAGCGGCCCCGAAAGAAGATCAATGGCGCAGTCGGCTCATTGCGCGCGGTGTAACGAACGACGCGAACGACAAAGATCACGTGATCGCCGCCGTCGTGGCTTCCGAATGGCGCGCATTCGAAATGAGCCAGAGCCCCCGATATCAGCGGCGCCTCGGCATGACCGACTGAGGTCTTGACCTGGTCCCACTTGTTGGAGAGAGCGCGCGCGAACTGGTTGGAAATCTGTTCTTGATCGCGGGCGAGGATGTTGACGGCGAAGCCTTTGGCTTCGAGCATTGCAGGCAGGCTTTTTGCCTTGCGGTCGACGCTGAACAGGACCAGCGGTGGATCGAGGGAGACGGAATTAAACGAGCTCATGGTCATGCCAATGAGCTCTTCGCCCTGGCCGCGTGCCGTTACCACAGCAACGCCGGTCGCGAATTCTCCCAACACTCGCCTGAATGCACGGTCCTCCATGGGACGCCTGCCTCGCTGCTTCGACCCTGATTTATAATTGTCAGATAGCTTTCTGACAAAGCTATCTGACAATGTCAAGCCCTCTTGCTGGGCGCGCGCATGCGTGCTTCTTAGGCAACTACGCAAGACTATGATTTCGCGGGGAGAACGGCCGTGACTGAAGCGCTTTTGACGGCGTCGAAGCCCGAACTGCTCGACAAGGAGGGAGATCGAACGCTTCGCGGCGTTCTCTACGACTATTTCGCGTTCGGGCGCAGCCTTGATGCCTGCCGTGAAATATTCGCGAGCTTCGTCGATCTGTCGACCACTCAGTATCTGATCCTGATCGCAATCAAGAATTCGACCGCGGAAGAGCCAATGGGTGTCAATCAGGTCGCCGAACGGCTGTATCTGAGCGGCACTTTCGTCACCAATGAAGTCAACAAGCTCGTTTCCGACGGCCTCCTCGAGAAGAGCCCACATCCGGAAGACCGACGGCGCGTGCAGCTTGCACTCACCCAGCACGGCGTTGGCCTATTGATCCGTCTTGCCGCCCTGCAGCGCCCCGTCAACGACGCGTTATTTGGGATGCTGACGCGCGAGGAGTTCAGGACGCTGTCTCATTTGCTGTCGCGTCTTGCGTCGAACGCGGACCGTGCAGTGAAGCTCGCCGAACATGTCAAAGCGACCCTCAAGTTTCAGGACGATCAGCGAGCTTTGACGACGAATTCGCCGTCCCCCCGCAAGAAGGGACGTGCGACGCTTCGTAATTCTCGATAACGAAGCGGCCGGCTTTCTACCGCTCGTAACGGTCTGGTTGCAGGTTCGAGCCCTGCCGGGCCAAATGCCATGAACCCAAATTGGGCCAGTAGAGGCCGTGAACCAAACAAGAATTCGTCGCCAAGAGGTCAGGCGGTCACCGAAAAGGCGTCGGCCCGCGCAACCACGGTCTCGCGCCGCCATTCCAAGTACGATACAGTCGGACCGGAAAATGGACGCCTGGCCACCCGCGGGCCTACCCATCCTGCGGTGTTGCAATCGGACCGGAAACCACCATGCCACGACAGGCCGCGGGGCTCGACAACAACCATTTTAGTGACGTCGCCGTTAGGTTGGTTGCCAACGCGGGCCGTAGCAGCTTCGAGACTGAATTGATCGCGGCGGTCAAGAACTGCCTTGCGGTCGATGTCAGCCTGATGCTGCTCTATCGCAAGAACTCGAGCCCGCGACTGCTGTTTCACGATTGGACCACCCAGCGCGGAGCGCACGGCGTCCAGAAATACCTGAAGGGTCCCTACATGCGGGACCCGTTCTACCAGATCGTCCTGGACCGGGCGCACGACGGCCTCTACCGGCTAAACCAGATCGCTCCCCGGCAGTTCTCGCGCTCGCGGTACTATCAGGAGTATTACCGGCACTACGGCCTCCACGACGAATTCAATTACCTGTTCAATCTCGATGAACACACCACTTTCGCGCTATCGCTCAGCCGCAAGAAGACCAGCGAATTCTTCACCCCCGAGGAAGCCAGGCTGCTCCGCGATCTGGAGCCGCTGATTCAGTCGGCCGTCACCCGGCACTGGGAAGACGTGCACGTAAACAAGACGAGCCCCATCGAAGGACAGCTCGCCTCCGCGCTCCGGCAGGCGATTCAGAAGTTCGGGACGGGCGTGCTGACCGAGCGCGAATGCGAAGTAGCCCGATTGATCCTCCACGGCTATTCCCTCAAGGGGGCCGCCGAGAAGCTGTCGATCTCGGACAGGACGGTCAAGCTTCACCGCAGCAATCTCTACGCCAAGCTCGACGTCAAATCGCACGGCGAGATGTTCGCGCTGTTCCTCAACTCGATCATGTCGGCGCCGAACGCGCACAGCGATCCTCTCGCATCCTATCTCTGACGGACGGGCTCAACTTTCGGATTGAAAGGTGATGCGACCGTCACAGATGGTTGTCGTGGGTCGAATATCCGCCAACCGCTCGTGAGGAGCGGCTTCCACGTCGCCCGAGAGCACCACGACATCTGCGAGATATCCAGGCTTCAGCATGCCTTTGCGGTCTTCCATAAATTCGACCCACGCGCTGGTGCGCGTGTAGGCAGCAAGCGTCTCCATCAGCGTAAGGCGCTGGTCCGGCAATCCCTGCTTCCAGACCTTTCGTGTCATGGCATCGTAGATGCAGCTCATCGGCGCGAGCGGCGAAACCGGCCAATCAGTCGCGAAGACGATCTTCGTCCCTGCATCAGCCAACGCCCGCCACGCGAATGTCAGATGCCAGCGAGCCTCACCGACGCAGGACAGGTACGGCTCGAGCGGCATTCCGGCGCTTCCCGGCGGATGGGTGGGCTGCATCGAGGCCACGGTGTCGAGCTCGGCGAAACGCACGACGTCTTCCGGCTGGACGATCTCGGCGTGCTCGACTCGGTTGCGTCTGTCTCGCGCTCCATTCGCCGCAATCGCGGCTTGATAGCCGTCCAGCACGATCCTCACCGCCCCATCTCCGATCGCATGCACTGCAACGGACAATCCCAGCCGATCCGCCTCGGTCGCGATCTTGGCGAAATGATCGGGAGCGAACAGCGGATCGCCTTTCCAACCCGGACGATTGGCATAATCGTCGATGAAGACCGCCGTTCCCGATTGGGCGACACCGTCCATGAAGACCTTGACGAAATCGCAGCGAAGCCGGTCAGTGTGGAAACGCGAGCGCCAGGCTGCAGCCTTGTCGGTGAGATCGCTGAGCGGCATGAAATTCTTCATGTGGAACGGCATGCGCATGCGCACAGGAAGCCCGCCCGTTCGCTCGATTTCGTCCAGCATCTCGAGCTGGTAGAGATTGCCGTCCATGTTCTGCACGGATGTGATGCCGAGCGACGCGCAATAGGCCAATCCCTGCTTGATCACGGCGATATCGGCGGCGCGCTCGGCGTCCGTGACATGCGCGGGCTCACCCCCGGTCTGCACGCCGAGCATTGACCGAGCGCCCGTGCCGCCGAGTGCCATCACCGGCGCCATCGCGCTGGATTCGCGCAGCTCGCCATTGGCAAGACCGTCGTCACCCATCACGATCTCGTTGCCGACGCCGACGTCCCGTCCATGCAGGATCCCCGCCTGACGCAGCGCCTCGGTGTTCGCCCAGCCGGTATGATTGTCGGGTGCGGTCATGACAAACGGCCGGTCCGCTATGACGCGGTCGAGATCATGGCGCGTGACACGATCAATTTGCGAGAAGATCGTGTAGTCGGCACGCCGCCCCACCAGCAAAGACAGATCCGGATTTGCCACCGCGTAATCCTGAACCTTGCGCTTGAACGCGTCGAAGCCCCGAATCCCAGTCAGTGAAAGTTCGCGGAGGCTCGCCGAGCCGCCGAAGATATGCATGTGCGATTCATTGAATCCGGGCAGTACCGTTCCGCCCCCCGCATCGATAATCTGCGTATCGGCCGAGCGACAGGCCAGCACATCCGCCTCGCGGCCGACCGCGAGAATGCGATTTCCTGCGATCGCAACCGCGTCCGCCTTTGTGCCGGTCTCATCCATGGTCAGGACGCGGGCATTGCGAATGATGATCGTGGCGGCCGTAGCCATTTTTGACCTCTTTGATCTTGCGGGGCAACACAGGCGAACCGATGGAAATATCCGCGCGGGCGCCCGCTGCCACGGCCCGTGGCGTCGCAGCGGAGTCACCTGACGTGGATCACGCTCTAGCTGCGCAGGTTGCAGTCCGGCGTTACCGGTGCAATCTGCCCGAACGACTTGGTCACCTCGTAGTGCCAGCCGTCTTCGGCGCACTTCCCGACATATGAATTGAGGACGCAGCAATTGTTGGAAGGATCGATTCGAATCGGGCCTTGCGGCGCGTCGAACTCGACCGTCGACAGAGCGGCGATCACCTTGTCGTCCTCGACGGAGCCGGCCTTCTCGACCGCGAGCGCATAAAGATTGAGGCCGTTGTAGGCGGCTTCGCCGATGCTGTTGAGCATCCGCTCCTCGCCGAACCTGCTGCGGAAATTCTTGATGAAAGCCTTGTTCGCGGGCGTATCGATCGCCATCCAGTAGGACTGCGGGGCGTAGGTTCCTGCCGCGAGTCCCTTCGGCAGCGCAGCCATGTTGATCACCTCGTCCGCGGGCCCCACCATCGGCTGCTTGAGATCGAAACTGCGGTACTGCTTGAGCTGACCGACGCCGTCATTGCCGACCACCATCGACCAGACGACGTCCGGCTTGAGGTCCTTGACCCGCTGGAATGCCGGGCCGAAATCCTGCGTGCCGAACGGATAGAAATCCGCAGCTACAACCCGTCCTCCCGCCTTGCCAAGTGCGGCGGTGATCGCATCCGTCATCTTGCGCGGCCAGGAATAATCCGAGCCGAGGATGTAGACCGACTTGCCGAGGTTGCTGGTCACCCAGGGAACCACCGGATCGACCTGCTGCGTCGGAATAGCACCCGTGGCGACGAAGTAACGGCTGCACTCGCCTCCCTCGAAGAAGGTCGGATAGAAATAGAGCTTCTTCGCCTTCGCGGTTACCGACAGTGTTCCGGCCCGCTCGAGCGAGATAATTCCGCCCATGATGACATCGACCTTGTCCTGGCCGAGTAATTTGCGCGCCTTGTCGACCGCGCCCTTGGTGGTGGTCTGATTGTCCTCCACCACCAGCTCGATCTTGCGGCCGCCGATTCCGTTCTTGGCATTGAGCTGTTCGGCGGCCAGTTGGTAGCAGTTGAGCAGCGTCTGGCCGAGAATCGCCTGCAGGCCGGTGGTCGGAATCGTCAACCCGATCTTGACGGTATCGGAGGCCCTGGCGATGCCAGGCAACCCGATGCCCGCGAATGCGGCGAGCGCGCCTCCCCCTTTGAGCACCTTGCGTCGGGAAATCAGCTTGGACATGGTGTTCCTCCTCCATTGGTATCCTGTCGATTCGCCTCAAAGCGCCAGCAGCTCCTTCAGCAGCGCTTCGTTGCGGAATTCCGTCGTGAGTCCCGTGTGCACGATCCGTCCCTTGTCCATCACGAGGCAGCGCGAAGCGGCATGCAGCACGAATTCGAGATTTTGCTCGACGAGCAGAACAGCGATGCCCTTGTCTGCGGCCAGTTTCAGCACCAGCTCGGCGATCTGCTGAACGATGTTCGGCTGGATTCCCTCTGACGGCTCGTCGAGCAGCAGCACCTTAGGTTGACCGCACAATGCGCGTGCGATCGCGAGCATCTGCTGCTGTCCGCCCGAAAAGGTACCCGCGAGCTGATTTCTCCGCTCTCGCAGGACCGGAAAGATCTCGTAGACTTCGTCGCGAACATCCGCCTTCCGGCGACCAATCGCCGCGCGCGTTCCGACCTCGAGGTTTTCCTCCACCGTCAAACGACCGAAGATCCCACGCCCCTGTGGGACATGCGCGATGCCGGCGCGCGCCCGGCGATAGGCCCGGATCTTGGTCACGTCCTGGCTGTCCAGCCTGACAAGTCCGCCGCGCACGGGAAGCTCCCCTGCCAGTGTACGCAGCAGTGTGGTCTTGCCCGCGCCGTTGCGACCAAGCAGCGCGACGACCTCGCCTGCGGTGACGGAGAGAGCGACGCCATGAAGCACCGGAATCTGGTCGTAGCCAGCGCGGATGTTCGAGACGACCAGCACGGCTACCGCCTCCCCAGATAGACGTCGCGCACCGCCTCGTCCGCCTCGATCTCGCTGAAGGGACCGCGCCGGAACAGGCGCCCCTGGTGCAAGACCAGCGTGTCGGTATCGAGAGCCCGGACGAAGCTAATGTCGTGCTCGACCGCGATGATCGCAGTGTGCCTCTTCAGGCGATGGAGCAGTGCGGCCGTCGCCTGGGTTTCCTGGGAGGTCATGCCGGCCGTCGGTTCATCGAGCAGCAGGAGCTTCGGCGACGCCGCGATCGCCATGCCGATCTCCAGCCATTGCTTCTCGCCATGTGAGAGGTCCGCGGCCTTTACGTCGCGGCGCGCTGAGAGGCCGACCATTTCCAGCACATCCGTTTCGTCCGGTTCCCTGGCCGCTCCCCAGCGCGCGACGTCCATATTTTCCGCCACGCTCAACGAAGGAAAGACCGAAGGAATCTGGAATTTTCGCGCAATGCCCAATCTTGAGATGCGGTGTAGCGCAAGGCCCCCAATGTCGCGTCCACGAAAGGCGACGGAGCCGATCGACGGGCGCAATGTTCCCGTCAGCACGTTGAGGAACGTGCTCTTGCCCGCGCCGTTCGGGCCGATAATGCAGGCAAGCGACCGGCTGGTGATCGAATAATCGATATCCGACAGCGCGGTGAGACCGCCGAACTTCACGCTGACGCCCTTCATCTCCAGCAGGACCTCGCTCATGCCGACCTCCGTCTGAGCAGCATGCGCGACCGTTCGGCGATCGACATCACGCCATCCGGCGCCACAAAGACGATGATGACGAAGGTGCATCCAAGGATCAGCGGCCAGAGGCTCGGATTCATGCTGCTGATTTCCTGCTGCGCGCGTTGCACCAGCACGGCACCGACCACCGGGCCGAGCAGCGTGCCGCGCCCGCCGATGGCGACCCAGACGATCACCTCGGTCGACAGAAGCAGCCCAATGAGATCAGGCGCGACCACGCCGGCGATCGCCACATAGAGCCCGCCGGCAAACCCCGCCACCGCTGCGGAAATGACGAATGTCAGGGTCAGGCGGGCCGGCGCGTTGTGCCCCAGCGCAGCCGCCCGGACCTCGTTATCGCCGATGGCGATGAGAATCTTGCCCCACCGGCTTTGCTCGAGCGCGCGCAGGGCGAGCAGCACGACAATCAGCGTCACGGCAACGACGATGTAAGTCGCCATCGCTCCGGAGATCTCATATCCTCCGAGCGCGAGCGGGGGGACGCCGAGCAGTCCGGTGTCTCCGCCGGTGACCGACGACCATGAAATCACGAGCTGCTGCGCGATCACGGACAGCGCCAGCGTAACGATGGTGAAGAAGCTGCCGCGCACGCCGCCGAACAGCAGGAAGTAGCCGACGATCGCCGCCAGTGCTGCGGGCGCGCCGACGGCGGCGAACAAGCCCAGCACAGACGGAGCAGGCAATCCGCTCGTCATGGTGACCAGCGTCATGACATAACCGCCCAGACCGAAGAAGGTGGCGTGGCCAAAGCTCAGGATTCCGGTGCTTCCCCAGAAGAAATCAAGGCTCACGGCGAACAGGCCGAACAGCAGCGCATCTCGCAGCACGGTCAGATGGTACTCGTCAGCGAACGCCGGATAGATCGACAGGACGCAGGTTCCTGCCGCGAGCGCGACAAGCCGGCCACGGTGCTTCATCGGAGAGCTCCCGCTGTCGAAAGCAATCCATTGGGTCGTACCCTGACGATGAGAATCGCGACGAGCAGCACGATCGCCTGCACCAGAGACGGTGACATCTGGTAGTTCAGAACGCTGGTGAGGCCGCCAATGAAGGTGCTGCCGGCGATCAGGCCGGCGACTGAACCCGCGCCGCCCACGATGACGACGAAGAACGCGTTGGCGAGATAGCCCACGCCCATTTGCGGAAGCACCGTCGTCAACGGCGAGACAAGCGCCCCGGCGAGCCCGGCCACGCCTGCGCCGAATGCAAAGGCAATCGCGTAGACACGCCGTGTGTTGATGCCCACCGCCTCCGCCATCGTCCTGTTCTGGATGACGGTCCGGATGTCGAGGCCGAAGCTGGTGCGCCGCACCAGAACAAGCACGAGTCCAAGTGCAATCGCGGCGATGCAGATCAATAGGATTCGATACGCGGGATAGGCAGCGACGCTGAGATCGAGCGCCCCTTGCACAGGAGGCAAGACCGGCTTTCCGCCCAGGCCGAACACGAGCTCGAGCGACTGCTGGATCACGAGGCTGGCACCCCATGTGGCAAGGATTGCAGCAATCGGCTTTTCGTAGAGATGCCGTAGGATCAGCCATTCCAGAGCACAGCCGACGATTGCCGCCGCGAGCGGCGCGGTCACAAGGCCAAGCCAATACGATCCGCCGAAGCTTTGAGTGAAGTACACCGCATAGGCGCCGACGGTCAGGAACTCGCCATGCGCCAGGTTGGTGACGTTCATCAGGCCAAAGCTGATGGTCAGCCCAAGCCCGACCAGCGACAGGATTCCGATCAGAGTCAGGGCATTCAGTAGCGTTGTGACAGCGGCTTCCACAGCACGGGCTCCAGCCTGATTTGGTGTCGATTTCCTGCTCGACGTGCTTTTCACACGACGGCGATCACGCCACCCTCACGCTGCCAGCAGCGCGGGTGTCACTTCCTCGACTGCCTCGGACATGATCCGGCAGGTCTCCCGGCAGTCCTCTTGGCTGAAGACAAGTGGTGGAGACAGCACCACAACGTTCCCGATCGGCCGGACGATAAGCCCACGACGCCGGCAAGCGAGAAAGACCCGGTGGGCGGCGCCCACTTCAGCGCCGAATGGCAATCTTTGGTGACGATCCTTGACGAGCTCGATGCCCGCCATCAGATGGCTGCCACGTACGTCACCGACGACCTCGAACGACCTCAGTGACGACAACAGGCCCTGAAACAGCGGCCCGATCTTCCGAACGTGCTGATTAACGTCGTCCCGCTTCATCATCGCGATGGTCGCCCGGCCCGCAGCACAGGCAACCGCGTGACCTGTATAAGTAAAGCCGAGTGATAGCACCGCGCCCTTGCGCTGCGGGGTCGAGATGACGTCGTATATCTCGGACGAGAAGATCGCCGCACCGAGCGGGACGTATCCGGAAGTGAGTCCCTTCGCGACGATCATAATGTCCGGCGTGTAGCCGTACAGCGTCTCGGAAGCGCTCCACTCTCCCAGACGGCCAAATGCGGTGACGACTTCATCGGCGATATAGAGCATGCCGTATCTTCGGCAGATCGCATGCATACGCGCGTGGTAACCTGCAGGCGCCACCATGACTCCACCCGCACCCATGATCGGCTCGGCAATGAACGCCGCCACGTTGTCCGGTCCGAGTTGTAGAATCCGGTCCTCAAACTCACTCACCAGGTGATTGCAAAACGCCGCCTCGTCCATTCCGGCCGGCCGACGATAGAGGTTCGCAGCGGAAACATGATGCACGAGCCCTTCAGCCACCTCGTCGAAATCGTACTTCGTGGCGTGAATGCCAGTGAGGCGCGCGGTCACGTAGGTCGAGCCGTGATACGCATCCACGCGCGAGATAATCTTCTTCTTGCGCGGCATGCCGCGCCGATTGAAATAGTAGTGCACCATGCGGATGGCGAGATCGTTCGCCGTCGAGCCACCCGTGGTGTAGAAAACATGATTGAGCGATCCGGGCAGCAGCTCGGCAAGCTCGGCGGCCAGCAGCGTAGCTGGAATGTTGGTCGTGTGCCCGAACGGATTGTAGTACTGCATCGTTGCGGCCTGCTCGGCGATCGCATCGACGATCTCGCGCCGGCCGTGCCCGAGATTGACGCACCACAGGCCGGCGATCCCGTCTACATAGCGCTGCCCATTTTCGTCGATGACGTGGACGCCGGACGCCCTCGCCGCGATCTGGCTGCCTTCGGACTTGAAGGTCGCGAAATCCGTGTAAGGATGAATGAAATGCTCGATATCCAGACGTCGGATATCTGCGTTTGTCTGATGCATCCCTGTCCCCGAGGCCTGCGTCGCCCACTGATCGGCAGGATCAGTCCAGGACGATCGACATGCGGCTAGGGTCAGTATGCTCCGCGCGCCAGCGGGGAGAATATATCCTTTGTACAGGTCCGCCTGGCTTCAACCCAGAGCGTGATCGGGTCATTCGTCACGACGTCATTGGCCGATCGCCCCTGCCCGGCGGCTCTTACTTGGACCCGAGGACACCCTGATTGTGCAAGCGACGACCGATGGCAACGATATTGCTTTCCCCCGAACGAAGAGTCTCCTTTGTCGTGTGTACCGAGTAGTGGCCGCCGACGCAGGTATCAGCGCCAACGTCTTGATGCTAGATTCGTCAACGGCAGGGAGCACCTGCTGCCTGCTTCTTACTGAACAGGAGAACGACATGGCTGATAGCGTTTACAAGGTCATTGAACTGGTCGGTACTAGCAAAGACTCCTGGGAGAAAGCCGCCGCCAATGCAGTCGAGCAAGCTGCAAAATCTCTCCGAGATCTTCGTGTTGCAGAGGTCGTCAAACTCGATATGCAACTGGACGATAAGGGAAAAGTAGAGGCCTATCGCGCCAAGCTCGCCGTGTCGTTCAAGTTCGAAGGCACCTGAGCCTGAGTACCTCGCCCCGCTTGCGGGGCGAGGTTGGCTCGTTGGAGAAAGGCGCCCATCCATTTTTTTGCACGCCGTGTCGTCCTAACAGGCCTGGAAATGGTCGTGCAGCAAATGCGCATGAAGATCGAGTTTGTGCTTGATGCTTGCCGACGATTATCGTCGCCTCTCAAGACACTGTGAGCGGCTAGATCGAGCTTGACCGCTTATGCGCGCCGGTGTTCCCACGGGGCGCCAGCTTGACCTCGATACCGCTCCTTGCAGTTGCGCTGGCTGACGAAAGTGCGATCTTCCCAATCGCCTTCGTGCCACTCCACAACCGGGTAGATTCTATGGAGTTTGTTCGGAGCACTACCCGCCGCTCGTACCTCTCCCACCTCAAGCTTATCGAGAACGAGTTCGGGGACCTGCCGCTCGCTGACCGTCGGGTCCGGGGCGACTTCAAAAGCTGGCGGGATTCGTTTGCGGAAACGCCCCGCAAGGCCGACTAGCCTGGACCGCTTTGGCGCGGCTGATGTCGTTCGCCAAGGATCACGGCATCATCGCCAGCAATCCGTGCGAGCGTGGCGGCCGCCTCTATGCGGCCGATCGAAAGGACAATATCTGGGGCGAGGAACAGATTGCAGCCGTCCTCGAGACCGCCAGTAATGAGATCAAACTGGCTCTCTGGACCGGCCAGCGTCAGGGCGATCTCTTGCGGTTACCCTGGTCAGCCTATGACGGCTCCCATATACGGCTGCGCCAGTCGAAGACGGGGCGCCGGATCGTGATGCCTGCGGGCGCTCCACTCAAGGTCGTGCTGGACAAAACCGAGCGGCGAAGTCCTCTCATTCTGGCCAACTCACATGGCCGCCCCTGGACATCTGGCGGCTTCCGGACCTCCTGGTCAAAGGCCTGCGACCGGGCCCGGATCTAAGACCTTACCTTCCACGACCTCAGGGGAACCGCCGTAGTCAGGCCCGCCGTCGCCGGCCGCAACGGTGCCGCAGATCGCGACCTTTATGCGCTGCTGTGCTGCCCGGACTTTCGCAAGGCGATGGAATTTGCGATGCGCTACCACGCGCTCGCGGCGCCGCTCGCGGCGATCGACTTCATCGAGGACAAGGCCCATGCGCGATGGACCATCGAGCCCAATCTGCACGCGCTTGCGGACTCCGCGCTCTATCGATTCGTCGCCGAGATGCAGATCGGCATCCACATCTCGCTGATGCGTGACGTCATGGGTCCGGGCTTTGTGCCCTTTGAAATCAAGCTTGCCTATCCGCAGGCATCCGACTTCGATCTTCCGCCCGATAGCGTCGGGTGCCCGGTGCGCTACGATCAGCCCGCCAACCAAATCGTCTTCAAGGCGCAGTGGCTGGACCGGAGCGCGGATCTGGGCAACAAGACGACGTATCCGACCATCGTCGCGCTCTGCGACGACTTGCTCGGAGACCTGAAATTGCGGACCGGCGTTGCCGGAAAGATCCGCGCCATGCTGCTTCGCGACATCGCTAATCCCCCGACTTTCGAAGCCATCGCCAAGCTGCTCGGCGTGAACGACCGCTCGTTACGGCGCCAGCTTCGTCAGCAGGGCTTTTCTTTCCGTGGGCTACACGATGAACTGCGGACCCAGCTTGCGCTGAAATATCTCCGCAACACGACGCTCGCCAATGACGATATCGCGTTGGCGCTCGGCTTCAGCGATGCGGCAAACTTCAGGCGCGCGTTCCACCGCTGGACCAACAAGGCGCCGAGCGATATCCGTGGCGAGTAATCCGGCGGCGTTGCGGCCGCTGCTGCCCCGTCCCTTCAAAGTCAGAATTATCAAGATAGCGATGCTTGAAACGAGCCCATGCCGTAGACCTCAAAAAAGCCGGTAGGTCGGAAACCTAGTCTTCGAGGCCCTTCCAAAAGAAATGGGCCGATGGCGAGCGGCGATCGCCATCGGCCTAGATGACCTGGTGCGGCGCCGCGCCAGGCGTTCGGCGCCGCGTACGAGCATCTCGGGAGGGAGAAGACGCTCACTGCAGGTCGTGCGTCGCACGCAAGCTACGGTGTTAAGTGCGACTTCGGCACTCTAGGAGCCATACATCGCCAATCTCTTGTCCGGAGTTGCGGTGAAGTACTGATCGACAAGCCGGCGGGAGAACGCTGTAAGCGGCATTGGCGCAAGCACGTCCATACGGACGCAAGGACATTCACGAATTTCACCGGAGGGAACGGCAGGATCACGGCATGCGACAAAGCCGTGGAGTTACCCCAATGACTAGAATTGCCGTTTTCATCGCGTCCGCCGCGATCAATGCTGCATCGGTTCCTGCCCTGGCTTCAGAATGCATGTTCAACCATGATGTCGCCGCCCGCCTCGCCACGATGCGTAACCTGCCGGCTGGTCCCACGAGCGATGACAAAACCCTCGCCTGGAGCCTGGAGTTGTTTGACATGGCCGGTCCCTAGCGCAGAAAAGCCACTCCCCTTGGCTTCGGGGACGTCAATCACACGCCGGCCGGCAAGGTGTCGCTTCAGGGTGCGGGAAGCCTCCTCCTCGATTTGAGCCCATGCCGCGTCGGATATTGGAGCGAGGTGCCGGTGGAGATTATTCATGGTTCGCCTTCTTTTTTAAGGAGCCAATTCCAAGCGACCCGTCGCTGACGGGCGGATGTCTACGAGCGGCATCCGATGGATCTGCCCCACGCCGCTCAGCGTCGACCGGCGCCTCCTCGCTGGACGGCGTGATGCCGATGTCTTCCGGCGAAACATCGTCGAGAAATGTTGCTGACGGCAAGAAAAACAGCGAGCCCGTAGCGGCGCGGCTGAAATCCAGCAGCCGATCGTAGTTGCCAGGCGGTCGGCCGACAAACATGTTCTCGAGCATCTGCTCGATCCGGTGCGGCGAGCGAGCGTAGCCTATGAAATAGGTGCCAAATTCACCCTTGCCGATTTCGCCGAAAGGCATGTTGTCGCGCACGATCTCAAGCTGCTCACCATCCTCGATGATCGTCGTCAGGACGTTATGGGCATAGGGCGCTTTGGCCGAGTCCTGCTGCTCGATGTCGGACAGTTTGTGGCGACCGATGATATTTTCCTGCTCCGGAATGGATATGCTGTTCCATCGTTTCACGTCGTGCAGATACTTCTGGGTGATGACGTAGCTTCCGCCAGCGAATGCAGGATCCTCTTGTCCAATCGTCGTCGCGTTGACCGCATCATGATCGGTCGGGTTTTCGGTTCCGTCGACGAATCCGAGCAAGTCGCGATCGTCGAAGTATTTGAATCCATGAACCTCGTCGATCGTCGTGACGGCCGTGCCCAGTCGGGACATGATCTGCGAGGCGAGCTCGAAACACAGGTCCATGCGGACGGACCGAATATGAAAGAGAATGTCGCCTGGCGTGGAAACAGCGTGATGCACCCCGTGGATTTCCTTGAAGGGATGGAGATCCCTTGGCCGCGGATGACCAAACAGTCGATCCCAAGCATCGGAGCCCAAACCCATCACACATGACAACCGGGCTTCGAGATCGCGAAATCCAACCGCCCGCAGCAGAGACGACAGATCGGCGCATAGACCGCGAACCGCAACTTCACTCTCCTTTCCAGGATTGATCCTGACGACGAGAAATATCGCGGCTCGCGTCAATTTCGCGATGACTGGTTGTGGTACGACGGGTGGCACGATCACTCCTTGGCGGCCGGTCCGGAGCCACTCAATGCGCCGGGCGCGTCCGTCCGCCCACCCGAACATCGCGCCGCGGCGTCGGTGCAGCCGCGGGCCTTCCGAACGAGGCGTGGAATAACCGGCAACGCGATCGAGATAGCGGAGACACCAGGCCGCGGCGTCCCTTGAGGTGTATTCACTCCGGCTGGTCAGGCCGAGACCCGGTCAATCCATATCCCGAAAGGCATGGCCATCGGCCTTGACACCCTCGATCACACTCGGCGGCAAAAGATCCTGAGCGGAGGTCCCGTCAAAAACCCAATCGCCCTTGTCCGCGAGGTCTGGGAGCTGCGCGCCCTTGCGGACGTAGATCCCGATCGCCGGCTTCTTCACGTTGATGTAGAGATCGTATTCTTCCATTGTGTCGATGCTTCCCTGTTGCTCTGTCGGGTGTTTCATCCGCTATGGAGCAACCGCCATGCCAGTCCGAGTGCATCGCGATATCAATAGCTTATGCCAATCTGACCAACCGGCTCTGACAAACTGTCCACCCCGGCAAGGACAAATTGTCCAAACCAGGTGCGCAACGACTCACGCGGCCTCGAGTCAGCTGCCGTTGGCGTGAAGTCGAAAGGTCCTGCCAGACAAAGACTGTCGCGGCGATCCCGCTGCAATCTCCCGGCTATCCGAGATTGACCGGACGGCCCGACGGTTCTTCTTCCAGTGTCAGCGCAATGTCGGCATTGGCGGATAGGCGCACCTTGTCGCCCTCGACGCCGGCGACGAATCCCAATTCGATATAATGCTGATGACCTTTGTGATGCCCGAAGCTGTCGCTCTTCTTCAGCTTGATGCGATTTCCCTCGACCCGATCGACTGTGCCGACATGCACGCCGTCAGCGCCGATGACTTCCATTCCGCCGTTGATCTTGTTCATGACCGTACTTCTCCCTCGGTGCTCATTGCGATGGTTGTGTGAGCGATCATCCGCGGTGACTGCGTGGCCGCGGACTGTTCATACCTATTGCTATTTGACGGGGCGTCCGGACTTTTCCTCTTCAAAGAATTCGACGATATTGGCATCGGAGCAGAGCCGCACCTTTTGATCCGTGATGCTGTCCACGAAATCCATGCCGATATAGTGGTGATGTCGCTTGTGGTAGCCGTCGCTCTCGCTCTTCTTCAGCTTGATGCGATCACCCTCGACGCCGTCGACGACACCGATTTTCACGCCGTCAAACCCGACGACTTCCATGCCTTCCTTGATCTCATGCTTCTTCATAGGGTTGCACCTGCTCGTTCCAATGCTATTCCCAAGCCCGACGCTTAGATTGCCTCGTCATCGTCCGGCGACTTCACAGTCTTGCCGTTGAACGTCAAACCGTCCTTCCCGGAGGAAATCTGCACTGTGGAGCCGTCGCGGACATCGCCGGCAAGCAACATCTCAGCCAGCGGATCCTGCACGTACCGCTGGATCACTCTCTTGAGCGGCCTGGCGCCATAGGCCGGATCCCAGCCTTTCTCAGCCAGCCAGTTCTGGGCCTTGGCATCCAGCGACAACGCGATCTTGCGTTCGTCGAGGAGCTTGCGCAGGCGCGCAAACTGAATATCGACGATCCGCCCCATGTCGTTCTTCTGCAACCGCTGGAACAGGATGATTGCATCGACGCGGTTGAGGAATTCCGGCCGGAAATGCGCGCGGACCATCTCCATGACGTTGTCGCGAACGGCGCTCGTCTTTTCGCCTTCCCCCTGATTGACGAGGAATTCCGCGCCCAGATTCGAGGTCATGATGATGAGGGTGTTGCGGAAATCGACGGTACGGCCCTGGCCGTCGGTCAGGCGGCCGTCGTCCAGCACCTGCAACAACACGTTAAAGACGTCCGGATGCGCCTTCTCGATCTCGTCGAACAGTACAACCTGATATGGCCGTCGCCGCACCGCTTCCGTCAGTACACCGCCCTCGTCGTAGCCGACATAACCCGGGGGCGCGCCGATGAGCCGCGCGACCGAGTGCTTCTCCATGAACTCCGACATGTCGATACGAAGGATCGCGTGTTCATCGTCGAACAGGAACTCCGCAAGCGCCTTCGCCAATTCCGTTTTACCAACACCAGTGGGACCAAGGAACATGAACGAGCCCATCGGCCGGTTCGGGTCCTGCAGTCCTGCGCGAGCCCGTCGCACAGCCGTCGACACGGCGCGAACGGCTTGCGTCTGCCCGACGACGCGCTTGGCGATCATCTCCTCCATCTGGAGCAGTTTTTCCCGCTCGCCCTCCAACATCTTGTCGACTGGAACGCCGGTCCAGCGCGAGACCACCTGGGCTATGTTGTCGGCCGTGACCGTCTCGCTGATCGAGCTGCTCTCGCTGGCTTCAACGGCAGCCAGCTTCTTTTCGAGTTCGGGGATCGTGCTGTAGGACAGCTCGCCTGCCCGCTGATACTCACCTTTGCGCTGCGCGTTGGCCAGCTCCGTGCGCAACTGCTCGAGCTGCGCCTTCATCTTCTGGGCGTCCGAGAGCTTGCTCTTCTCGGCCTGCCATTTCGTCGTCATGTCGGCGGAGCGCTTCTCGAGATCAACCAGCTCCCCGTCGAGCGTCTTCAGACGGCTCTTCGATCCGGCATCGCTCTCTTTCTTGAGTGCCTCCTGTTCAATCTTGCGACGCACGATTTCGCGGTCAAGCGAATCCAGCTCCTCCGGCTTGGAGTCGACCTGCATCTTGAGCCGTGCCGCCGCCTCGTCGACGAGATCGATGGCCTTGTCGGGAAGAAACCGATCGGTGATGTAGCGGTTGGATAGCGTTGCGGCGGCAACCAGCGCAGCGTCCGAGATCCGAACGCCATGATGCTGTTCATATTTGTCCTTGAGGCCGCGCAGGATCGATATCGTGTCCTCCACCGTGGGCTGCGACACGAAGACCGGCTGGAAACGGCGGGCAAGCGCGGCATCCTTCTCGACATGCTTGCGGTACTCGTCGAGTGTGGTCGCGCCTACACAGTGCAACTCGCCGCGCGCCAGTGCCGGCTTGAGAAGATTGGACGCATCCATCGCGCCATCGGTCTTGCCGGCGCCGATGAGCGTATGCATCTCGTCGATGAAGAGGATGATTCCGCCTTCCGCCGACGTCACCTCGGAAAGCACCGTCTTCAATCGTTCCTCGAACTCGCCGCGGTACTTGGCGCCCGCGATCAGGGCGCCCAGATCGAGCGCAAGCAGCTTCTTGTCGTGCAGGCTTTCGGGAACGTCGCCGTTGACGATCCGCAAAGCGAGCCCTTCGACGATGGCGGTCTTGCCGACCCCCGGTTCGCCGATCAGGACGGGATTGTTCTTGGTCCGGCGTGACAGAACCTGGATCGTGCGGCGGATCTCCTCGTCGCGGCCGATCACTGGGTCGAGCTTGCCTTCACGCGCGGCCTGCGTCAGATCGCGGGCGTACTTCTTCAGTGCGTCATATGCATTCTCGGCTGACGCGCTGTCCGCGGTGCGGCCCTTGCGGAGCAAATCGATCGCAGCACCAAGCGCCTGGGCATTGACACCGCCCTGCGCCAGGATCTTCGCAGCTTCGCTGTTCTTGTCCGTAGACAAGGCCTGCAGCAGGCGTTCAACGGTGACGAAGCTGTCGTCGGCCTTTCCCGCCAGATCCTCGGCGGCGGTAAACAGGCGCGCGGTATCGGGCGCCATGTAGACTTGTCCCGCACCGGAGCCGGACACTTTCGGCAGCTTTGCCAAAGCCGCCTCCGTCGCGTGCAGGATCGCTCGCGAATTGCCACCTGCCCGGTCAATCAGACCGGCGGCCAGGCCCTCATTGTCGTCGAGCAACACCTTGAGCACATGGAGAGGCGTGAACTGTTGGTTGCCCTCTCTTGTTGCCAGAGACTGCGCCGACTGGATAAAGCCCCTCGCGCGGTCGGTAAATTTTTCAGCATTCATGGCGCCGCCTTTCAGACCCGTGGTCTGTCGTCAAATGGTCAGGAACGGAGTTGCGATCCGGCTCGTGTTGGCGCAACGGGCTGCATATCCGGGGCGCTTCTGCCTCAACTTTTCGGCTTTGGCTTCGGTCGGGTAGAGAGTGATAACGAGGAGATCGGACATCGCGGTTATTCCCTGCTTGATGCTCAAGTCCGGTCCTGACGGACTGCAGTATGGCTCGCCCTCCGTCTCAACGCGGCGCGGCTCGGGCCGCCGCTGAACGCGCGATCTTTTCATCGAGGCGCTTTCTCAGCCTGGCGAGTTCAATAACCGTCCGCTCGTGGGTACCTCTGCCCACCGCCTCGATTTCATCGACGGCGCTGACGGCAAACATGATCCGACGCCCTTCGACCGCTGTGACCTCGGCAATCGCGGTCACCGTCTGTCCGACTGCGGTCGCAGCAAGATGCTGGACATTGACCATGGTGCCGACCACGCTCTCACCCGGCTCGAGATAGTCACGAACGGCATTCAAGGCCGCGTTCTCCATCGCCATGATCATGACCGGCGTCGCCAGCACCGGCGGCAGGATGCTATCCTTGACGCGGTTGGCGAGGTGTTCGGGCTTCACGACGAGCGCGAAGCGTCCAGTTGCGCCAATCGGTACGACCTTCATTGATCACGCTGCCTGCTTGAAGAGATCATCGACATATTCCCAGTTCACGAGGTGGTCGAGAAACGCCCTGATGTAATCCGGCCTCCGATTGCGATAGTCGATGTAGTAGGCGTGTTCCCACACATCGCAGCCCAGTATGGGCTTTGCACCATAGACAAGCGGGTTCTCGCCATTGGGTGTTCTCATGACGATCATCTTCCCGTTCTGGACCGCCAGCCAACACCAGCCAGATCCGAACTGTCCGACACCGGCAGCGATGAACTCTTCTTTCATTTTTTCGATCGAGCCGAAGTCCGCCTTGACTTTCCTTTCGAGCATCCCCGGCAAGGCTGCTCGAGCGTGCGGCTTCATCCATTTCCAGAAGTAGGTGTGGTTCAGGTCCTGGCTCGCATTGTTGAATACGGGAACGTTGTGCCCGAACGAGCCGATCACGACATCCTCCAGGCTTATTCCTTCCCATTCGGTGCCCTTGATGAGGGTATTGAGGGCATTCACATACGCGGCGTGATGCTTGTCGTGGTGATACTCCAGCGTTTCCGTCGACATGTAGGGAGCGAGCGCATCATGCGCGTAGGGCAGATCGGGAAGCGTGAAGGACATGGACATCTCCTCTGGAGAGAACATCGGCGACGGCATGGTGATTGCCACGCGACCGCGCTACTGCCCCGAGATACTGAGCAACTCATGTGCCACATCGGAAATTCTACGATATCAATCAGTTGCGTCGCAGGAGGGCGGTGCTTTCGGACAACTTGTCGAAAGCAAGACGGACAAAATGTCCTGCGTATCGCTTTGGAGCACGGCTCACCAAACTGAGGATGAGGATCGCTGGTCAAACGCGGCGTTCGATATGGACCGAAATCGAATGAGGGCGATCGATCAGCAATGACCGACCCTCTGCGACGGCTATTTCGCTGAATCGGCCGAAACGGCGCGAAAGGTGCGGCGCAAGCTCCGTAAGCGCTTCGGAGCAAAGCACCGAAACGACGGCGCGGCTAGTCGGCCTCATCGAGTGGCGGTCGAGCCACGCGAAATCCATGCGCGTCCGCAAAACGAAGCGCCTCGACGATCATCGTCTTCACGACCTTGGGCTCATCAACGTGACTGAGCTCGTACTCCAACAGCATTGAGGCAAACGCCTCCTCGTCAACCTTCTCCAGCGCGTCAGCCAGTTCAATCAGCGTCATCACGCATCTCCTCGATCGCGGTCTCGCCTGCCGCTGGTGCAGCGAGGCACCCGGCTCGCCTAGGCCCCCTGATCATACATGATCGCGAGGGCGGCAAGGGCAAGCAGGATATACTCGCCATTGTAGTCGGCGTCCTCGTCGGTGGAGAGATCGAATTGCTTCCAGACGCCGTCCAGCTTTCCGGCATCATGCTCGGCAACGACTTTGACGGCAACTTCGCGGATAGCATCGAACTGCGAAAAGTCGAAGTGCAGCCCCTCGTCGTCCATGAACAGGCCATGGCTCTGCAAAAAGGCAGCCATCGGCATCGTCGTCTCGCTGATGTAAAAGAGCAGGTCGCCCGCTTGCAATGGCTGATCCTGCGCCTGCGGCACGAGACCGACCTGGTCGATGAGCAGATGCGCTTTGGCCTGCATATCCTTCGATAGCTGCTGATTGGACACAACGGTCATTTCTGAAGCTCCTCGCTCTTCACGTAGCGGCCGAGAGCCGTCACTTCCGGCAGAACAACATCGATCAGCCTGGCATCATTTGACGCGGCGCCCCTGGAAGTAACCCTTGTTGGTGGTGTTCTCGCGAATGTTTGCTGTGTCACCTTGTTCCGCGTAATTGTCTTCACGCTGCTTCGACGACGTATCCTTCTTGACCTCGGGGTCGCTGCCGGTGCCCTTCGGGCTGCGGCTGGCCGGCGGAACAGGGGGCATTTTTCCGTGATGACGTGGCATTGCTGCGTCTCCTTCTCCTTGACCTCAGACTCATTGTTGCACTCAATTGAGGCTCCGACTGCCCCTCGCGATTCCAGCAACCGCCATGCCAGGCGAGGCGTCATGCGATATCAATCGCTTAATCACTGCAACGAGGAGCCGACGGACAATTTGTCTTTGCAGCGGGACGAAATGTCACCGACTCTTCGGTCACCATCAATCCTCGGCGGGCAGCCAGACCGCAAAGGTCGTACCCTTGCCGGGTTCGCTCTCGACGGAGATCTTACCACCTTGGCGCGTTACGAGCATCTGGCTAATGGACAGCCCTAACCCGGTTCCCTCCCGCCTCTTGGTGGTGAAGAATGGATCGAAGATCCGCTGCATCACGTCCGGCGTCATGCCGCCACCGGTGTCCGTCACATCGATCACGACGCCACGGCGCCTTCCCTCATTCCGGTCGAAGGTTCGAATCGTCAAACGCCCGCCTCCGGACGTTGCATGAATTGCGTTGACGAGGAGATTGACGAGCACCTGCTGCAATTCGGTGCGGTTCATCGAGATCAGGCGTGAGGCGTGATAGTCCGTTTCGACGCTGATCGTCGTCTTGTTCAGCAGATGTTTGACGAGCGGCAGCGTGTCGGTGACGACGACGGCAGGATCGTATTGATCGGTAAAGCCGGCATACTCCTGCGGCTTGGCGAATTGCAGGAGCCTCGTCACAATTTCACTGACGCGATGCATCTGCTCGTCGATGAGCCGAAACTCGGTTTTTGCTTCGTCCGCCTTGGCCCCCATCATGTCCCTGATGATCTCCAAATTGCCCTGCATCACCGCAATCGGATTATTGATCTCATGGGCGACACCCGCGGTGATTTCACCAATTGCAGCGAGCTTTTCCGACATGATCAGCTGCTTAGTGGTCGCTTCCAGTTGCTGGTTCGCATGCACGAGCTTGTTTGTGCGTTCCTCGACGCGCTGGTTGAGCTCCTGGTTCCATTGCCGCAGCTGGGCATCGCGCTCGTGGATCTGATCGAGCAGTCGATCCAGATGAACCGCAACCTGCTCGATCTCGTCGCGCCCATCGACGGGTCCGGTTCGTGCGCCTAATTCACCGCCTTCCACTTTCGAAATCGTCGTCGTCATCCGCTCGAGCGGCCGGAAGATGCTCGCCGCCCATGTCAAAAACAGCGGGACAGTCAATGCAACCGCAACGACAAATGCCAGGGCGATTTCCAGAACCGTCCCGCGCTTTGCCGCGGCGAACGGTTGCCGGAGATAGCCGGCGTAGAGCATTCCGACGCGGCGATTATAGCTGTCACGAATCGGCTCGTAGGCGGAGATGTACCAGTCGTTGACGACGAATGCGCCATCGAGCCACGTCTGGCCGCGATCGAGAACCGCATCTCGAACCTCCGCAGAGACACGCGTGCCAATTGCCCGCTGCCCTTCGAACATCCTCACATTGGTGCTGATACGTATGTCATCGAGAAAAAGCGTAACGGTCCCGCGACTGCCTTCCGGCAAACCCGCCCCGGAATAGATCAGGTCGTTGATCGTGTCGACGAACGCAAGGTTCTGATTGAGCAGCATTCCACCAACCAGCGCGGCCTTCCGTCCATTCGGCAGCGAAACCGGCGTCGCCGATTGCAATACCAGCCCGCGGCTCTCTTGCGTCCGCGTGGTCGGCGCACTTCCAGGTGTCGCCACGATGTCGATCTGGGCGCGCTTCGGAAGATCGGTGGAGATTGCCGCGAGCTCCATCGATTGAAACACATCAATCGCGGTTCGCGCTCGTCCCTCGAGCGCCGCGCTGATGACAGGCCAATTCCATCGTGGCACGGCCGCCATCTGATATTCACTCGCGACGACCGCGCCATCGTCAGCGACAACGTAAAGAAAATCAAAGCCGCGAGCCTGTGCGATGTCCTTGAGATAATCGCTCAGAGCGCCACGCTCATAGCCCGGCGTTTGCACAATCGACTGAAAGCGCGCGGAGTTCACCGACGATACCAGATAGTCCTCGGTGTTCTCGAAAATTCGTCCGAGATATTGCCTGGCGATCGTCAGGTCGTCATGGACCTTGGACGTCAATACCGCGTCGAACCTCACGTTCCAGCGATAAATGCTGATTCCAAGCAGCAGCGGAAGAATGACGAGCATCGGCAGGAGTGCCATCGCCAGCAGGCGATACCGCACGGAGGCCTTCGGGGAAAAGCTCGTTATCAGAGTTGCCAGCTTGCGCATTTGCGGTCGATCGTTTTGCGCGAGATCCCGAGACGGCGGGCCGCTTCCTCACGGTCGCCGTCCGACTCGCGAAGCACAAAGAGGATATGGCGCCGCTCCACATCGGCGAGCGTGATATCGCTTGTGGATCTTTCGCTGCGCGACTTGAGATAATCCTCGCGGAACTCACCGAGGATCACCGTTCGCTCGATCAGATTGCGCAGCTCCCGTATGTTGCCTGGCCAATCGTACTGCAGGAGGAACGTCCGCATTCCGGCGTCGATCGGAACGCGCGGCATGCCAAGCTGCTCGGAAATCTCACGCATGAAGATCTCGGCAAGCTCGAGCACATCCTGATCGCGGTCCCGAAGAGGCGGAAGCTCGATCTGCATGATGTTGATACGAAAATAGAGATCCGCACGAAAGGTGCCTGCGGCAACCCGCTTCTGCAGATCGGCGTTGGTCGCGAAGACATAGCGGGCGTCGATCGGCACCTCTCGCTCCGAGCCGACGGGACGCACCCGACGATCCTCAAGCACGCGCAACAGCTTGCTTTGCAGCTGGTATGGGAGCTCGCCGATCTCGTCCAGGAAAAGAGTGCCTCCTTGCGCGAACATGAACAGCCCCTCTCGGGCCTTCCCTGCGCCTGTGAACGCCCCCCTCACATGGCCAAAGAGTTCGCTTTCAATCATTTCTGAGGGGATCGCCCCGCAGTTGACCGGCACGAACAGCTTGTCCGCCCGGTTGGACAGGGAATGGAGCGATCGAGCGGCAACCTCCTTGCCTGTTCCGGACTCGCCGGTAAACAGAACCGGCGTCGGCAACGGCGCCACCCGAGCGATAGTCTCCCGCGCCTTTTGAATTGCTGCGGATGCTCCGAGAAGTTTGTTTCGCAGATACAGCTGCTGCGAGGACGACTTCAGTTCATGGCGCAGCACGAAATTCTCCCGCTGCAGTCTCGCCCGGTCGAGGCAACGTGCAACGGCATTGAGCAATTGATTGGATCGAAATGGCTTGATGACAAAATCAATGACGCCGATGCGCAGTGCGCCAATTGCCGTGTCGAGATCGGCATAGGCGGTCATAAGGATGACATCGGTGAAGAACCCGATCGCCCGCTGCTCCGCAAGCCAATCCAGGCCAGTCTTTCCGGGCATGACGTTGTCGAGGATGACGACGTCGAAATGCTGCCCATCGAGCTTCCGCGATGCATCCTTGGCGTCCGCGGACTCCTCGATCAGCCTGCAGCGCGGTCGCAGGAGTTTGACGAGGAAATTGCGCATGCCCGGTTCGTCGTCCACGATCAGGATTGAGGCTTGCGCAAGCCAAGGTCCGAATTCCGGGTCGACCACCGGTTCGGCAACGTCACGCGGGGCTTCCTCAGACATCCATATCCCTCCCGACTCAGCTCTTGACGGCCACCATCTCAACGCAGGGCGAGATGGCCTCCTCCAGCGCAATGAAAAAGCGAAGGCAAAGCGGTATGCCTACCACAAGCCGCGCCGAGCCATAAGCCATTCCGCTCCTCGGCTGGATCGCGAACATCGCAGCAGGCACAAGCCGGCGATTGAAGCCGTCGTCCGCGATCGTCAATTCGCGATAGAGAAAACGTCCTGACGTTGGCATCCTGTTCCCACCCATCTCTGGGTTGTTCTGCAAGGCGATGACGCGCTCGCGTTAACGCTCGCGCGGGTTACTTTTCTTCGGTCGGTGTCGAGATCAACGAAGACTTCCCGAAGGGCGGCTCGGTCGTCACCTTCCGGTCGTCACCAAGGAAGACAGGCGCCAGATCCTCATCGACCATGATCTTCGCAGCCTGCGGCGTTTGGGGGCTCCCTTCAACATCAAGGCGTGTCGCCACCTCAAAGAGCAACGCCCTCACGTCATCGGACGACAAGACGTTCTTCGCGATGAGTGTGCGGACCAGGGCCTCAAGTACCAAGCCGACTATCGGTCCGTTGCCGAGCGTACGTTCCATTGAATAGCTGCTCCCTCAATACCTAGCCCCCAATCGACCGTGGGTAACGCGTTCAGACGTTTCGTGAATCATCGTCAAGTGCGGCGCGCATCGACGCGAAGGCCTGTCGGACACCATGCAGCTGATCGATGAGATGGAGGATGACGTCGATCCCCTCGTCGTTGACACCCAGATCGCTCTTGAGATCGCGGATCAGCTGCGCGCGAGCTACATCCACGTCGGAGAACTGTGCGCCTGAAGCCGCCTCGGTTGGAATCAGCCATCGTTGCTCCAGCCAGAACTCGAGTGTCTGCACGCGCTGTCCTGACGAGATCAGAAATTCCTGCTTGTTCAGGGTCATTACAAGGTGCCTTCGCGCGGATCGAATTCTTTCCCCTTGGCCCAGTTCTCGACGAACGCTTCCAATTCCGGATCCGTCGACTTCGGCAGGACGATCATCAACTTCACCAGCTCGTCGCCGGCACTCCCGCCTCGGCGCGGGGCGCCCTTGCCTCTGAGGCGCAGTGTCGTGCCTGTATTCGATCCCTTCGGCACTGCCATGGTAACATCGCCGGTCGGTGTCGGCACCCGGATTTGACCGCCCAGAACCGCCTCGGTCAACGAGATCGGCAATTCGAGCAGAATGTTGTCGCCGTCACGCGTGAAGCGCCGATCCGGCATGACCTCGACTTCGATGAGGGCATCGCCTGGTCCGCCTTTGCCGGCGCCTGGAGCTCCCTTGCCCTTCAGGCGCAGGACCTGCCCGTCGACGAGGCCCGGGGGGATTTTCACTTCCAGCGTCCCGCCGTCGGGCAATGTGATTCGCTTGGTTGCACCGCTGATCGATTCGACGAACTCGATAGGCAGGCGATAGTGCAGATCTTCACCGCGTCGATTTGCGCGTGCGCGCTGTCCACGCCTCAGCAGATCGGCGAACGCACCCTCCGAATCCATGAAGTCGGCAAAGCCGGCCCCGCTGGTGTAAGCATGCGGGTCTCCGGCATCGGCGTAGTCGCGATAGAAGTGATGCTGCGGCCGTTCAGCTCCGGTCGCGTCGATCTCACCATTATCGAAGCGCTTGCGCTTGTCGGCATCGCCAAGCAAGTCATAGGCGCCGGCCGCTTCCTTGAACTTCTCCTCCGCAGCCTTGTCGCCGGGGTTGAGGTCAGGATGCAGCTTCTTCGCAAGCTTGCGATAGGCCTTTTGTATTTCGGCGGCCGAAGCTGAGGAGGACACGCCCAGCACATCGTACGGATTCTTAGCCACTTACCGCTCCCGACTTGACGATGGCGGCGATCGGGTTTGCCCGTGGCGAGGAACAGCCGAGCGCCGGATCCCGATTATTCAACATGACCGGGATCCACGTATCTGGGGTAGTTCTTCAGTTGCTGAGGCGTCATCCGTGCGGGATCCGGAGCTCCGGGAACACCGCGCGGACCGAGCTGCGCCCGCACGATGTCGTCTTCCGTCAACCGCGGCTTGCCGTCGTCGAGTTGTCCATTGCCTCCGAGACTCACTGTCATCGCCTTCCAACCTCTGCACGCTTTTTCTTCACGATGTTCCAGTCGCCGCTTGCCTGACAAGAACCGCCCGCATCACGCTCAGCGTTGCTCGGGCCGCCGCTCCTCGGGTCTTTCGCCGGAACGCTCCTCTCCCGAGGGCCCACGGCGCGGAGAAGCACCCATCTCCTCCCGCTGCGGCTCCGGCCTCACGGCTGGCGCAGCAGGTCTGGCCTCGATTTCCGGCCTCGCGGCTGGACGAGCCATAGGTTCGGGGCTGGGTTCGCGGCGAGGCTCCGGCCTGGGCGCCGACTCTGGCCTTGCCTCCGGCACTCGGATGTCCTCGCGCCTTCGCTCTTCCGGGAGAAGAGGTCTCGGGGCTGCCTCAAGCAGCGGCGCTCGTTCACGCTCGGATTCGCGAGGCGCAACTTTTCCGGCTTCATCCGCTGGCGACTTGCGCGCCGGCGCGGGCGCCTCCGCCGGACGTCGAGAGTCTTCGAGACGCTGCCGCGCGGGATCCTCGGGACGCGCGCCCTTCAGATCTTCGGGTCGAGGCTTGTCCGTATTGGACGGCATGACCTCGGCGGGCGCGCGTGGCCGAACAATGTCTCGCCCGTTCAGGACTGCTGGACGTGGCGTAGCCACCACGGGCGGTGCGCCGCCGTTTGCCCTGTTGAACAGACGAGTGTCGTGGCTCGCGACCTCGACGTGCTTACGTTGCAGCGGCGTGGGTGCGAAATGTTGTTCCTTGGCGATGGTTCTGTCCGCAGCTGTCGGACGAGCCTCGACGCCGCCTCGTCCGCCATTGTAGCTGACGTTGTTCACCGTCTCATTGACGACGACGGTTTTCTGATAGACGTTTCTGATCGTCACGTTCCGTATATTGTTGACGGTGCTGTTGTAAAAGAATTGGCCACGATCCCAGCGGCCGCCTTCGTAGCCAATGCCCGAATAGCCGAAGCCATAGTTGACGCCGCCGTAAAAGCCGACGCGCTCACCCCAATAGCCCGGGTGGAAAATGTAGGCTCCCGCCAGCCAGCCCCAGTAGCCCGGGGTCCACAACAGGCCCTGCCGCGGCGGCTGCACCCAGGTTCCCGGCACCCAATAGTAGTCACCGGCATCCTCATCCCACGACCAGTATCCCGGAGACCAGAGATAACCCGGCGCAGGCACGGGGGGCTGTTCGTAACGAGGCAACGGCGGCGGTGGCGTTTCAACAGCCGTGACTTGAGAGCAAGCTGCTTCCTGGGACAACGCAGCCGTCGGCATGACGCACGCGCTTCCAAGCAGCAAGACAGCGAAAACTACAGGAGATGTCGTCGTCAACAGTCGCTTCAACATTTGAGAACCTTGGCGAGAAAGCGTTGTTATTCGCGTGATGCACGACACCGTTCGCGCTGGCGAACGGTGTCAGGTTCGGGGCGCCGCTAGCGACCCGGCTGCAGTGTCATGCTCTCCAATCCTGCTGCAACGATCAGGCCGGTTTCCGCTTGCACGCTGAGGGGCTGCAGCGCGATGCTGTTGTTCGAACCACCCAGCAGCACATTGCCGCCCACGCCGACGACTGCCGCGGCCATTGCATCGACGCCGACATAAGTCCCGGCGATATCGCCGCGGCCGGGCTGGGCAATGGGCGCGAACACCGACCAGGCAAGGGCAGTGCTCTCGGTAATGCCGATGTCGAGACCGACCTTCTGAATCGTCGCGACATAGTAATCTTCGGGCAGTCCGTTGATGCGCAAGACACACGCCAGATTGGTGACCGCGCCTACGATAAAGCCGATGCTCGGGCCGCCCTTGCACTCAAGCACGCCGACTTGCACCTTTTGAACGGGCTGCTGGGCTTGCGCGGTTGATACCAGGGCGGCCAGCATTGCTCCGGCAAAGGCAGTGAGGACCGTCGAACGTCGTCGCATAAGAAAGCTCCTACAAGATGAAGGCGGAATGCCTTCAAGACGTCTGCTGAAGTTTGAGTAAAAAGATGCAACCGGGATTGCATTCCAGCACCTGAGGGCTGGCGTTTCGTCCCGACAGCGGTGTAAAGCGCGATTGGTCGCCGCGGGCTCGCGCCCGCGCTTACAGAAGCGCGTTATTTCGAATTCTTCTTGTCGTCGTCGATTTCGGTGAATTCGGCGTCGACGACATTGTCTCCGCCCGAACCCGGCGCAGCACCGGGAGCCGCCTGCGCGGCACTCTGCATGGCTTCCGCAAGCTTCATTGTGTGCTGCTGCAAGGCGCTCACCTTGGCATTGATCGTCGCGGCATCGTCACCCTTCAACGCTTCGCGCAAGTCGGACATCGCGCTTTCGATCGCGCTGCGGTCCGACGCCCCGAGCTTCGAGCCATGCTCGCTAACGGTCTTCTCCGTTGCATGCAGCAGTGCTTCGGCGGCGTTCTTCGCCTCGACCGCTTCCTTTCGCTTCTTGTCCTCCGCAGCATGCGCCTCGGCGTCCTTGACCATCTTTTCGATGTCGCTCTCGGACAGACCGCCCGATGCCTGGATCTGGATATTCTGTTCCTTGCCGGTGCCCTTATCCTTGGCCGAGACGTTGACGATGCCGTTGGCATCGATGTCGAACGTCACTTCGATTTGCGGCACGCCGCGCGGCGCCGGAGCGATGCCGACGAGGTCGAACTGGCCGAGGAACTTGTTGTCGGAAGCCATCTCGCGCTCGCCCTGGAAGACGCGGATCGTCACCGCGCTCTGGTTGTCCTCGGCGGTGGAGAAGACCTGGCTCTTCTTCGCCGGAACCGTCGTGTTGCGCTCGATCAGCCGGGTGAACACGCCGCCCAGCGTCTCGAGGCCGAGCGACAGCGGCGTCACGTCGAGCAGCAGCACATCCTTGACGTCGCCCTGCAGAACGCCGGCCTGGATTGCCGCACCGACCGCGACGACCTCGTCAGGATTGACTCCCTTGTGCGGCTCCTTGCCGAAGATCTTCTGCACGACCTCCTGGATCTTCGGCATGCGGGTCTGGCCGCCGACCAGCACGACTTCGTCAATGTCCTTGGCCGTGAGCCCGGCGTCCTTGAGGGCATTAAGGCACGGCTCGATCGTCCGCTGAACGAGGTCCTCGACCAGGGACTCGAATTTCGCGCGCGTAATCTTGACCTGGAGATGCTTTGGGCCGGAGGCGTCCGCCGTGATGAACGGCAGGTTAACCTCGGTCTGGGCGGCGGTGGAGAGCTCGATCTTGGCCTTCTCGGCCGCTTCCTTCAGGCGCTGAAGCGCGAGCTTGTCCTTGCGCAGATCAATACCTTGCTGCTTCTGGAACTCGTCGGCGAGGTAGTTGACCAACCGCATGTCGAAGTCTTCGCCGCCCAGGAAGGTGTCGCCGTTGGTCGCCTTCACCTCAAACACCCCATCGCCGATATCGAGAACGGAGATGTCAAAGGTGCCGCCGCCGAGATCGTAGACGGCGATCTTGGCCTGCTTCTTCTTGTCGAGACCGTAGGCAAGCGCCGCCGCGGTCGGTTCGTTGATAATGCGCAAAACCTCGAGGCCGGCGATCTTGCCGGCGTCCTTGGTGGCCTGGCGCTGCGCGTCGTTGAAATAGGCGGGAACGGTGATGACGGCCTGCGTGATCTTCTCGCCGAGATTGGCCTCGGCCGTCTCCTTCATCTTCTGCAGGATGAAGGCCGAGATCTGCGAAGGCGAATACGGCTTGCCCTCAGCCTCGACCCAGGCGTCGCCGTTGGACGCCTTGATGATCTTGTAAGGAACAAGTGTCTTGTCCTTCTCGACCGTCGGATCGTCGTAGCGGCGGCCGATCAGGCGCTTCACCGCGAAGATGGTATTGGTGGGGTTGGTCACCGCCTGCCGCCGGGCTGGCTGCCCGACGAGACGCTCGCCATCGGACGTGAACGCTACCACGGAAGGTGTCGTGCGCGCGCCCTCGGCGTTCTCGATGATGCGCGTGTTCTTGCCATCCATGACCGCGACGCATGAATTGGTCGTCCCGAGGTCGATTCCGATCACTTTTGCCACGTCGCGCTCCTCTGACTTTTTCGTTGATCGACTATGTGCGGTTTGCGTCCCTGCGCATTACCGTTGAGCAACACGTGTGCCACATCGCGATCTGCGTGATTTCAACGACTTACGCCGCGAGATCGCGACGCGTCGGACATTTTGTCCGGAGCGCGTCGGACAAACTGTCTATCGGCTCAGGCTCGCATGATGCCTCAGCCGAAACGTTGACTAACGGGCGACGACATCAGATCGTCGGCTGGCGCGGGATCGCGGGATAATGACAATGACCAATCAAACGTTGAATGTCTCGGTACGACGCCTTGCGTTCACCGATCGCAATGACGGCGATCTCATTCGTGTTGTTCCAGTTGAGACTCCCGTTGCTATCGAAGTCTGCGGTATAGGCTACGCCGTGATGATGGCAACGCCGTCGGATCTCCGCGACTATGCGGTTGGGTTCGCGTTGAGCGAAGGCCTCATCAGGCATGTAAAGGACCTCAGTGACATCGTCGTCCACGAGACGGAAGGCGGTTGGATCATCCGGCTCACCTTGCCTGGTGAAGGCGCCGCAATCGCATTGGAGCGCGCTCGCAGGCGCGTTTCGGAGAGCAGCTGCGGGCTATGCGGACTCGAAAATATCCAGCAGGTGCTGCGTCCGCTGCCGCCGATACGTAAGCGCATCGCCACGAACCGGGAAGCCATCGCTCGCGCGCTAGACGCCCTGCAGCACCACCAACTGCTCGGTCGGTCCACCGGCGGGACACATGCGGCGGCATTCTGCCGCCCCGACGGGTCGATCCTCTGCGTTCGGGAGGACGTCGGTCGGCATAATGCACTGGACAAACTGATTGGCGCGCTGGCGCTATCCGACGTCCCGGCATCCGGCGGCTTCCTGCTGCTCTCTGCCAGATGCAGCTATGAACTTGTTGAGAAAGCCGCTCGCGCGGGCTGTCCTATGCTCGTCACCATTTCAGCGCCTACGAGCCTTGCGGTCGAACGCGCAGAGCAGGCGGGACTCACGCTCGTCGCGCTAGCTCGCCCGGACTCCGCCCTGATCGTTTGCGACGTGCACGGAAGCATCTCGTAAGGAAGCCCGTGCGCACATCCATGGAGAATACACCTGCCGTCGAACGTGCAGCATCGGAGATTTACTTCGGACGCCCGCTGCCCAGCAGGGTGGAATCCCAGCCCGCCGCGGTCGCACCAGCATTGTAGGTCGATTCCAGGAAGGCAAGCAGGTCACCGTCAGGATTGCGGGACTGGCGCAGGTCGTCGTAGTCGAGGAGAAACTCGCCCAGGCCGGCGTCCCATCGCGCGGCGCTTGGACCGACCTTCGCGTGTTCGATGCCTTGCGGCTGCGGATAGGTGAAGGAGTAGAATGCGGACCTCGGATAGGAGGGATCACCCGACCACCATCCCATCTCCATCAACTCCGCATTCATCGCATTGCGTCGGACAAAATCAGCGTTCGGTGCCGGTGAAGCGGGCTTGCCGTTATAGAACGGCACGCGAATGTCGAACGTCCCCCACATCAGGCCGATGGGCTGCGTCTTGCCCGTGAACCGCCCCTGAAAGACCTGCATGACGCGCTGCGTGCTGAGGAGAATGTGCCACCAGGCGTTCACCATGTCGCGGTCGTATGGGCGCGGTTGCTTATCGTGGTCGAACGGGATCGGGTTGGACACTTCCTGCGGTATCAGCGTGATGGACGCATCGATCCCCGCATGGCGAAGCCGGGCGAGGAACGTGTCGACCAGCGTTGCGACCGACGTCGAACCGAGCGGCAATTGTCCCGATCCGCCCGAACTCGTGAACCATTTCAGCTCGTGCGAGATAAAGTCGGCGCGGACCTCGTAGACGCCGCCGGCGTAAGGGATCGGGCCAGTGGTCAGGCCTCTCGCGCCGAGCCACAGCGGAACCTCGGCCCATTGCGCCTGGAAAGGCCCGGCCAGCTTGAGCTTGCCAACCACCTGCAACACCACGTGGAGAAGATACCGGGTCTGCTCGAAAGCCTCCCAGGACAGAGCCGGCCACAGATCGCCAGCAGCGGGATTGGAAGATGACGTGTTGGAAGGTAACTTGCCGGCACTCATGGCATGTCCTCGCACAGTTGTTGCGTAGGGAGAATTCGCGCCTCAGCTCCAATCTGATCTCCAAGATCTGATCGTGGCGGGCTCGATTGACCGGTCAACGCGTGGAAACCCAAAGCCATCATCCGCCGATCGCAACCACATTAAGGCTTCACGACCCCTGCTTCGATAGCTTTACGACGAACTGAAACCGCGGTGTACAGCTGCGCAATCCTGATCACTTTCGATCGATCAAGAACCGTTTTCTCTCTATCGAGCTCCTGTATAGCACGTTCGAAGCGCTTCCGTCGCCACGCCTCGACGCGACGCAATCGCTGCACAAGAAGTCGGATGTCAGCGATCTCGGACGCGGTCTGTTCGATCTTGCTCGACACTCGACGCCTCCCCCAGCCTGCAATATCAATGCTAGCGTCATTTTCGGAGACGTCCAGAACTACAGATGGCGCTCGCCCCGGAGCTGCGTCAGACAACTTGTCCAATCGAATTTGACAAAGTGTCCGCGGACGAACTAACCGACAGCTTAAGCCGTTGATACGACGTGCCACCCGGATGGCACGCGTATTGCTGCGGTTCGATCCGGTCGACGGTCTGTACCGTCGCCTGTTCGACCGGGACGGTTCACGATGCTCAATGTTGACGTGAACGAGACAGATGACGAGCTGCAAATCGTTGCAGAGCTGCATGGTCTAACGGCAAACGACATTGATGTGTCCGTTGAGCATGGCGTCCTCACCATTATCGCCGAGCGGCAGGTCAACGATGGCCGCGGTGCCGAGCGGACAATCAGAGTCTTGAGCTCGATGCGATTACCTCGTTCGGTCGATGCTCATAGGATAAACGCGTACTTCGACGACGGCGTGGTGACCGTGACGTTTCCCAAGCACAGGTAGTCGATCCAAGCCGGCGCCGCGAAAAACCATCGGAGCGTCCTGGACGCGAGCAGGCATTTCAACTCGCCACGCCAACTTTCGCTGGCCTCAACGAACGTGATCCGATCGCGTAACCAGGCTGCACGACGGTCGTGACCGTGCCGCTTGGCACTGACGGATCTTGCACCTGGAACATGGCCTCGTGAAAGTGAGGATCAAACCGGCTGCCGGTCGGATCAAGCTTCTTGACGCCGTGCGCTTCCAATGATCGCAACAGCTCCTTTTCAGTCAGCTCCACGCCTTCGACAAACGTCGTGAAGGGGCCGGCATTGCGGCGCAGCTCCGCCGGAAGGCTGGACATCGCACGTTCCAGATTGTCCGCGACGTTGAGCATATCGCCAGCGAACCTGGTTACGGCGTATTGCCGCATGTCGTTCAACTCGCGCTCGGCGCGCCGGCGTATATTCTCGGCATCCGCGAGCGCCCGAAGCAGGCGGTCCTTGAGATCGACATTCTCCGCCACGAGCCGCGCAATCGCATCATGCGCGTCTTCTGCTGCGCCCGGCGCGACGCTCGCAGCATCTGGCGACCCCGACGCGGCTTCCCTTGCGGAATCCTCGGGCGTCACCTTCTCTGCATCTTCTCCCGCCTGATGAGTCCCTTGCTGAGGGTGGCGTGGGTGAATCTGTCTGTTGTGATAGGGATTCTTGGGCGGGCCGTTGTCGGTCATGGCAGCTCTCTTATCTCGCCGTTGATATGTCGTTTGAGGGGCAGTCGGAAGAGCGCCGCTCTTCGCGCGCCCGAGCCGGCCATCTACCGCGTGTCGCGAAGCTGGAGGCCCAGGCCAATCAGCGCGCAGCCCTGGAAAACCAGGTCGACCGACAACAACAGGCCAAGCAGCCAGAGACTGTTGAGTGGCCACCCCAGGAGAAACGCCAATCCGGCGATCGCGGTGAGCAATCCGGACGCAAACAGCCAGCCCCAGCCACGATCTCCCCTTGCTCTCAAGCTAAGCAGCAGGCGCATGAGGCCGGACGCGATCGTGAAAACGGCCAATATCAGAGTCAGAACCAGCGAAGCGACTGCCGGATCAAGAACGATTGTCGTACCGGCCGCGGCATAGAAAAAACCGCCCAGACCCCAAAGAAAGAACCCGCGCCAGTTCTTGACCCTGAACGCATGGACGATCTGGAAAGCGGCCGCGACGATCATCAAGACGCCAATGTAGAAGATCGTTGCGATGGTCGCCAATAGCAGATTGCTGAGAGCTCCGAAGCCCAGCACAACGAAGAGGATGCCCAGGGCGACGAACCAGCCCCACTTCCCTCGCGCTTCGGTCATCAATCCCGTGAACGCTCGCCTCGGTTCCGACATTCCAGTTGTCTGCGTCATGATGAATTGCCCAGAGATTGAGTTGTTGGTGGCTCGCTGCACGCGGGTCGGCCCTGCGATGCGGACGATGACATTCTTGCAACCGACGACAACGCAATCGACGTGCCAGACGGCAAACGCCGTGATTTCAATCAGTTATGACAATCGATGTCGCCGAAAGGTCATTTTGTCCGGAATCGCCGGGACAAAATGACCAAAGCGCGGAAAGGCCAACTCGCCGGCGCGAGCGTCATCATGCTGGGATTCATGTCACGCCCCCTTCGGAACGATCTTGCTCGCGACCTGCGTCCCGTTCGTCGGATCATTGCTCGGCGCGGTATTGTGAGGAAACAGCTCGATCCCTGTTGGAATGCTTTCCACGTAGAGCGACTGGCTCGGGAAGGCGAAATCGGATCCGGCCTTCTTCACGATCGCCTTGATGGCATACGCCAGTTCCTCCTTGATCCTCAACCAATCCCCCCAAACCGTGGTGCGGGTAAAGCAGTAGACCATGAGAGCAATCGACGAGTCATTGAACTTGTCGACACGCACGAACGCGACGGCTTCGGGCGGGTGAACGAAATCCGAACTACCGAGGATGTACGCCTCGATCGCGTTGCGGATGTCGCGGAGTTGACTGGTGGTCGTGCTGTAGTCGAGCCCGATGATCCAGGAAATGCGGCGGAACGTCATCTGCGAGAAGTTGGTGACGGCATTGTCCGCCAGATATGAGTTCGGGACAAATACAGGCGCTTGATCGAACCGACGGACTTTTGTCGTTCGCAGACCAATGGTTTCGACCGTGCCTTCGACAATTCCCTCGGTGAGGATCCAGTCACCGTTTCTGAAGCGCTGCTCCCCGATGATGAAGATTCCGGAGATCAGGTTCTTGAAGAGATTCTGGGCGCCCAGCGCCACCGCGACACCGACGAGCCCGAAGCTCGCCAGCACCGGTCCGACGTGAATGCCCCAAACCTCCAGGATAGCGGTCGCGCCGAGCGCAACGATGATGGCGCGTCCGACCCGGACCGTCCAGCCGATCATAGCCTTGCTGAAGATCGGCGTTCGGCCATCCAGAACCGCGCATAGCGGCCCGATCACCTCAAACAATGCCCAGAAGATCGTGAACGCGATCAACGATTGATCGACCTGGAGGAGCCCGTCCTTGAGCCTCTGATTGGTGAGAATGAACTCGCCGATAATAAGGATGGCCAGGACGATTGGAATGGACTGGAGGTGCGGAGCAAGGGCATCAACGATCGTTCGGTTGAGGTCTCCTTCCCCGCCCGAAGACCAAGCGTGGATACGAGAGATGACAGTGCGGCTGAAGAAGCGCCGGATCAGCACCGCGATCGCGAGAATGACGATCGAAACGATGAAGTGCCCGACAGTCAGGTCCAGGATGCTTCGCTGCCAGAGCGAAAGGAAGATCGCCCAGAGCGCAGTCAGATCGTAATTCGCGGTATGTGTCATTTGGGAACGTGCCGAAGCCGATGATGCTTTCCCGCCATATTCGCGGCGTCGCGACGAGCGGGACGGTTTGGAAATCAGGATGAATGGAGGGAGACTAACGTAACCACAGTCTGATCACGCCCGAGACGAAGCCGACCGCCACAACGCTTGCGATCCAGATCGCGGCCATCCACACGAGCCGTTGCCATAGCGGAAGCTGCGCCTGCATCAGTGATATCCCGCGGTGCCGGCCTTGCCGCGAAACACCCAGTAGGCCCAACCCGTGTAGGCGAGGATGAGCGGAATGATCACGCAGGCGCCCACCAGCATGAACAATTGGCTTTCGACCGGTGCCGCGGCATCCCAGATCGTAATCGCGCGCGGAACGGCGTAAGGATAAATGCTGATGCCGAGCCCGATGAAGCTCAGCAGGAAGAGGGTCAGCGCCATGAGGAACGGCAGCCGGTCGAACTCACGCTTCAGACTCCAGAAGAAGGTTGCCGCGCAGATCAGCACCAACAGCGGCACCTGGGCCGTCAACAAGACGCCGGGCATTGCGAACCATCGCCGCCAATAGTCATAGTCGAGAAACGGTGTCACTGCGCTGACGGCCGCCAGCGCCAGCAGCGTACCGGCGCCGAGCCAGAACGCGGCACGGCGTGCGTGACGTTGGCTCGTCCCCTCCGTCTTCCAGATCAGCCACGTTGCGCCGAGCAGCGCATAACCGATCACAACCGCGACGCCGGTCAGGATGCTGAATGGGCTTAACCAGTCGAGCCAACCGCCGGCATAGGCATCATTGACGACATGAATGCCCTGCAGGATTGCGCCAAGCGTCACGCCTTGCGCGAAAGCCGCAATCAGGGAACCCAACCAGAAGGCAACGTCCCACAATGGCCGATGCCCCGGATCGCGCCAGCGGAACTCAAAGGCAACGCCACGGAAGACAAGCCCGAGCAGCATGGCAATCATCAACGGATAGGTGGCCGGAAGGATAATGGCATAGGCCAGCGGAAACGCCGCCAGCAGACCGCCGCCGCCCATCACCAGCCACGTCTCGTTGCCATCCCAGACCGGCGCGATCGAATTCATCGCCTGGTCGCGCTCGTCGCCGACCGCGAAGCTCGGGAACAGAATTCCGATGCCGAGGTCGAACCCGTCCATGACGACGTAGGCCATCACCGCGAAGCCGATAATGGCAGCCCAGAAAGTGGTAAGGTCGATGCTGTACATGGCCTCACTCCGCCGCGGTAAGAGGCACGCCGACACTGCCCGCCGGCGTAATGCCTGCAGCACGCTGCGGCACCTTGGGCGGCTCCTTCTCGCCCGGCGCGGGTGGCTTTGCCATCAAGCGCAGGAGATAATAGGTGCCGGCGCCGAAGGCTGCGAAGTACACCAGCACGAAAGCGACAAGCGAGGCCGCTACAGCCGGCGCCGCCAGCGGCGAATGCGATTCCGCCGTTCGCAACAGCCCGTAGACGGTGAAGGGCTGCCGACCGACCTCCGTCGTCACCCATCCGGCGATCACGGCGACAAAGCCGGCCGGTCCGAGCGCGACACAGGCGCGATGCAACCAGGCCCAGTCGTAGAGCATTCCCCGGAAGCGCGCGAGCAGGCTCCAGAGACCGACAGCGAGCATCGCAAATCCAAGGCCGACCATGATCCGGAACGACCAGAACACGATCGGCACCGGCGGCCATTGATCCCTGGGGAAGTCGCTGAGCCCCGGCAGAGGTGCGGCCGGATCGTGTTTGAGGATCAGCGATCCGAGGCGCGGCACTTCGAGCTTGTATCGGACCTGCGCTGCCTCGTTGCTGGGGAAGCCGAAGAGGATCAGCGACGCGCCATCGGGACTGGGTTCGTAGTGCCCTTCCATGGCGAGAACCTTGGCGGGCTGGTGTTCCAACGTGTTGAGTCCGTGGGCATCACCCGCGAGGATCTGGATCGGGGTCACGATCGCGGCCATCCACATCGCCATCGAAAACATCTTGCGCGCGCCGACATTGGTGCGGTCCCGCAGCAAATGCCAGGCGCCCACACCGCCAACCACGAACGCCGTCGTCAGATAGGCCGCGATCACGGTGTGGACGAGGCGATATGGAAAACTCGCGGTGAAGATGATCGGGATCCAGGATCCGGCGGGCACGAACTGATCCTTCGCATTGATCGCGAAGCCCGCCGGCGTCTGCATCCAGCTGTTCACGGCAATGATCCAGGTTGCCGAGATCAGCGTACCGAGCGCGACCATGCAGGTTGCGAAGAAATGGAGGCCTTTGCCGACTTTGCTCATGCCGAACAGCATGACGCCGAGGAATCCGGCCTCCAGAAAGAAGGCCGTCATCACCTCATAGGCCATGAGCGGCCCGATGATCGGCCCGGCTCGCGTCGAGAATACAGACCAATTCGTGCCGAACTGATACGAGAGCACCACCCCTGAGACGACACCCATACCGAACACGACGGCGAAGATCTTCAGCCAGTAGCGGAACAGGTTGGCATAAACGCCTTGTCCCGTCTTCAGCCACAACGCTTCGAGCACCATCAGATAGCTCGCAAGCCCGATCGAGAACGACGGAAATATGAAATGGAACGAGACGGTGAACGCAAACTGGGCACGTGCCAAAATCACCGCATCGAGATTGTCCAACAATGTCCCCTCCTTGCCTCAGGATATGCGTCCCGGCACTTCGTCTCCGGCATCCGACCGACTAGGCGGCAACAACCCGTACTGGAATGGACTTGGCGGCAGGCGTCCCGCTGATCTTGTCGTAGGAGTCGAGAGGCAGCAGCGGATTGAGCTCGGGGTAATATCCCGCAACCGATCCGCGCGGCATCGGATAATCCAGCACCTTCAATCCGCTGACGCGCCTCTGTATGCCGTCATCGCTGATCGTCTCGAGCGCAATGCTCGATCCGTCTTCAAGCCCTCGCGACGCTCGATCCTCGGCGTTCATGAAGAGAACCATGCGGTCATTGTAGACACCGCGGTAGCGGTCGTTGTTGCTGTAGATTGTGGTGTTGAATTGATCGTGCGAGCGAATGGTGGCCAGCCGCAGCATGTCGGGATCCGGAACGGATGCGTTCACTTCCAGACCCGGCAGAAGCAGAAAGTTCGCCTTGCCGTTCGGCGTCGGCCACACCAGCTCGCGCGGCGGCACATCGAGGTGAAATCCTCTCGGACTTTCGATGCGCTCGGAGAAGTCGTTGTAGATCTCCGGATAAACCTCCGCGATCTTGTCGCGGATCAGGCCGTAGTCCTCGCTGTAGCTCTTCCAGTCGACCTTGCTGTTCGGCAACGTCGCTTGCGCGATCCGGCAGACGATTTCCACCTCCGGAAGCAGATGCGGGCTCGCCGGCGACAACACGCCACGAGACGCGGTGACGTTTGACATCGAGTCCTCGATCGTCAGGAATTGCTCGCCGGCTGTCGTTCGGATGATCTCCGATCGCGCGATAACGGGCAGCATCAAGGCATCGCGACCGTGAACCAGATGTCCGCGATTCAACTTGGTCGTGATGGCGACCGTCAGCGCGAGCTTCTGCATAGCGGCGTACGAGCGTTCGGTGTCGGGCACCGCGCGGACGAAATTGCCGCCGAGGCCGATGAAAACCTTCGCCGTCCCCGCCTGCATCGCGGCGACCGACTCAATGGTATGATGACCATGCTCGCGCGGAGGTTCGAAGCCAAAAACATCGCGAACGCGATCGAGATAGTCCTGGCTCGGCTGCTCATCGATCCCGACGGTGCGATCTCCCTGCACATTGGAATGACCGCGGATGGGTGAAATTCCGGCGCCCGGCTTGCCGAAATTGCCTTTGAGCAGGAGCAGATTGACCAGCTGCTGCACCAGCCGCGACCCCTCCTGATGCTGCGTAATGCCCATCCCGTAGCAAATGATTGTCGCGCGCGAGCGAATGTAGATTTCGGCGCACCTGCGGATTTGCGCTTCCTCAAGCCCGGAAGCCCGCTCCAGCTCCGACCACGTCTGCGCCATCGCGTCGCTCCGGACTGCATCGAGGCCGACGGTATGCTCACGGATAAACTCCCAGTCGACGATCTTCTCGCCGGATTCCTCCCGTTCGAACATGACTTTCATGACGCCTTTGAGGAAGGCAAGGTCGCCTCCGATGCGGACGTGAACGAACTCGCTGGCAATCCTGGTCGAGCCGAAGGTTGCCATCTGGATGACATCCTGCGGATCGGCGAAGCGCACCAACGCACGCTCGGGCATCGGATTGACGGCGACGATCGGAACGCCGCGCTTGCTCGCTTCGACCAGATTACTCATCATCCGCGGCGAGTTCGTTCCGGTGTTCTGCCCGATGACGAAAATCGCTTCGGCGTGCTCGAAATCGTCGAGGATAACGGTGCCCTTTCCGACACCGATCGAGGGCGGCAGGCCCCGGCTGGTCGGCTCGTGGCACATGTTCGAGCAATCGGGGAAATTGTTGGTTCCGAACTCCCGGACGAATATCGAGTAGAGAAACGCCGCCTCGTTGGGCGTGCGGCCGGATGTATAGAACTCCGCCTGGTGCGGAGTTTCGAGAGCCCGCAGATGCCTGCCGATCAGGGCGAATGCGTCGTCCCAGCTGCACGGCACGTAGCGATCCGATGATGAGTCATAACGCATCGGCTCCGTCAAACGTCCCTGCATCTCGAGCCAGTAGTCCGACCGCTCCATGAGCTCGGACACGGTGTGCCGTTCAAAGAACTCGCGCGTGACTCGAAACTTCGTTGCCTCAAACGCCAGCGCCTTGGCGCCGTTCTCGCAGAAATCGAGTGTCTTCTTGCATTCCGCGTCGGGAAACGCACAGCTCGAGCACTTGAACCCGCCGGGCTGATTCATTGACAGAAGCGCGCGCGACCCCTTCGTCACCACACTCTGCTCGAGAAGAATCTTTGCAGTCGCGGCGGCAGCCCCCCAACCGCCGGCGGGATGATGATACGTCTTGAAGCGCGGCTTACCGTCCAACATAAATCAACTCCGCAATTGCCAGATCTTCAACAGGGTTTTCAGCCGGGTGACCTGAATATGATCACCCGCGGGTACGCCGGGCCGTTATCGGCCCGCTCTATCGATCCTGATCGAGGTTGGCGACGATCACCTTGTCGATCAGGCTTTCGTTGTGCCGGATGAAGTCATCGCGCGTCATGCCGGAGGCGCGCCACGCATCCTGGAGGCCCACGTCTCTGTGAAGCCACTCGTGCCGCGTTTGATGATCGATCTTGTGACGTCGTGCGTCCTGCGATCCGTGCGACGCCTTGTCGTGATCCTTTGACATTGTACCTCCTCGTGTATCCGGTTCAGCTTGGCGGTTTCGGCGGGACGAAACTCAGTTCAGACCGTTCAAGCGAGTCTTGAGGCCGGACTTCGCCGGCCCGGGTGCTGCTTAGCCTTGCTACCCACTGTGATGACGTTCAGCGTTCGATTGCGAACAGGCTCGATCAATCCAGATCCAGCGCCGCTGCTGCCTCGCGGCAGCCGTCGATCCACCGGGATCGGTCAATCGAGATCAATCCCAGTTTGCTTCCCGCGCCCACTTGTCGACCTCTTTGCGAACCTGGTTCTTGTCGATGCCGTAGAGATCTTGCAGCTTGCCCTCCAGCCGCTCCCTGTCGCCATTGATGATGTCAATGTCGTTGTCGGTCAGCTTGCCCCATGTCGCCTTGAGTGCACCCTTGGCGGCCTTCCAGTTTCCCTCGATGCGATCCCAGTTCATTTTCATCTCCTTCTTTTCCTAACCGTGAAACGTGCATCGAAGAGAGGTTAGCAACAGGCGTGCCAGTCTGAGCGCATCGTCATATCAATGAGTTAGGCGGTGCGGGCCGCCGACAATGGACAATTTGTCACGACAGATTTGGCCAAGTTGTCCGGCATGGAAGATTGCAGCATCCGCTTCTGGCCGCGGCTTCATCTTTTGGCGCAACGCTTGATACCGTCGCTATGGACACGAGCTCGCGTCAACGGGGCCGAAGTCCGAATGCATTTGCTTGGCGCAATGGACGGCGTGGAGAACGCGATGACGAATGACTCCTCCATCGCTTTCGCTTACGTTCACGAACGTTGAGACACCGCGTTCTTGCGCAAGGACGCTTCGTCGACTATTCGTGCAAATGAGGAGTTCGAATGAAGCGCGATCCGGCGAGCCGACGACCGATCCATCATTCGCCCGTCTTCTGGGTTGGTATCGCCTTGTGCCTGGCAGTTATCGCCATCTACGTTTGGTCCAACGATCTTTCCTGGCGACCCGCGACAACCCCACACTGAGTCGTTGGCGTGGTTTGGGGTTCGCTGCTTTCGACGATTCACGGCGGAGTTACATCAGCACGTTCTGACGAGGCTCGATCGGAGCCGGCAAATCGCGCTCTCCGAGCAGGGCGAGCATTTCGCGCTCGATGCCTCGCCTCATTGCGTCAAGCGGAAGAGCATTTGGCTCCGACCCGAAGGGAGCCTCAAGCTGATGGCCGAGCGCGTCGAGGCCGAAGAAGGTGTAGGCGACGAGCAGAACGGGCAGCAGCGTCCACCAATCGAGCGATCCGGCGAGCGCGAACGGCAACGTCACGCAGAAGATCAGCGCGGTTCGATGCAGCAACAGCGAATAGGCGAATGGCACCGGAGTGGACGCGATACGCTCGCATCCGCCTTGCACGTCGGAGAGAGCGGTGAGTTGCCCCTCCAGGACTGCGTAGTGGATCGGCTCGATCCGATCCCGCTTCATCAGCATCAAGCAGTGTAGCCCGATCTGGTTAAGTACGGCATTGGTCGGGTTGGGGCCGACTGAAGCGACGTCGATTTCGCTCCATGGCTTGATCGCCGCCACTTCGTCCTCCCCGCGCAGGCGCGCCGTTAGTCCGGAGCAGAAGCCGCACAGGCCGCGGAGCAGGACACGCCGATCGTCGTCTTCGAGGGTGGAGATCTGACGTGCGAACGAGCGGCAGGCGATGATCAGCTTACCCCAGAGCTCGCGTCCCTCCCACCAGCGGGCGTAACATGTGCTGTTTCGGAAGCTCATGAAGACCGATAGCGCGATGCCGATCAACGTGAACGGCACCGCGGAGATGCGCGCGAAAATACCCGGATGCTCCATGGCGGCGAAGATGGCCAACACACTGATCAGTGCAATCGCCACCAGATGCGGCGCGATCCGCGGCAAGATCGACCCGTTGACCGCAAACGCGACGTCCCAGAAGCCGGGCTTGGAACGTACGATCATTGCCGCCTCTCCGGCACTCCAGGTCGATTCCCACGCCCGCATTGCAAGGCTGCGCTGGTCTGAGCTTCGCTGCCGCGGGCTGGCCAGCATAGACATTCTGCGGACACCGATGCGTCGGATCCGGGAGGATTTCCCTGTGACGGCACGGAGAATGCGGCCGCTGTGTCGAGTTGTAACATCATTTATAAAGTTGAGTTGGGTTCAGAAATCCACGTCGAACCGATCGAGCGAAACCACGCGGGTGACGCTGGACTGACGATTTTCGAACTTATCGCTGGCGGCGCGTTCGATGCGCGATCGACGCATCAGGAAAAACTCCTCGGCGCTCAGAGCGGGATGAAACCGCACGCGCATCACATTGAGGGCTCTGCGCCCAATCATGCACGTAACCTCGGCACTGTCATTGTACATCACGAAATAGATTCCATGACGGTGAACCTCATACTGACCATCGGGATCTCGAGCGAGCGCCATCTAACGGTCCTTAAGCGACGGTCGCTCCGGATCAACCCGGACCGATCGGCCATACGCTCATTGACTCGGGTGCTCCCAGAGCAAGGAGCACGCCAAATCCCAAGACGACGCAAATTCAATGAATTAGAGGGCGATCACCGCCCTTAGGGCAGACATTTTGTCTCACGCGACGGACAAGTTGGACCGGAGGCCTTGCCAAGGTGCCCAGGGAAGCTGGCGTGACGGCCGGGTCTAGAACGACTTCATGACATCACTTCACAGATCGCGAACCATGAGCGTTGCATCAACGCCCCTCCAGCAGGTGCGATCGGCGATCGACCATCCGAGCCGCGCATAGAATCCGGCTGCCTCTGATGTATACAGGTTTAACCGGGAAAATCCGCGCTGCCGCGCCTGATCCTCGATCGCTCGCACCAGGATGGATCCCGCTCCTTCTTTGCGATGCTCGGGGATAACGAACAGACCTGTGAGCCATGGCGCGACATCGTGGTTCGGCTCGAACTCGGACTCGACCAAGAGGCAAGCGCCGATTGGTGCGCCATCTTCTTTCGCGACAAGCAGCACGCCGAGGCTCTGATCGGCAGAAAACTGTTGCAATGACCTCAACTCTTGCTCGAAGGAAGTACGAGGCATCGAGAATGCATTGACACGCCAACGCGCGCAGATCGCCAGCTCGATCGCACCCGGCTTCGCAGCGACTATTCGAATATTTGCCGTAGCGAAACGGTCAACTTCACGACGTGATCGCAAGCGCTTCGAGCAATAGATGTGCCATTTCTAACGCGCCGCAGTGCCAGCGATCTGGAACGCGGCGTAGACCGACGCCGGACAATTTGTCTGTGTCGTTGCGGACAATTTGTCTATCGACTTCGCCCGGAACACACTGCCCGATCACGCTGGGTGAGTCAGTGCACGATTGCACGACATGAGATGTTCCGCCAGATTAGAGCGAGCAACGGATCTCGCGACAATACCCGGACAGACGCCGCGGCGACACGTTGCCATGCAACAGACCTGAAGAGACGATCCTGTTCGACGAGGGAGGTGCGATCACAGTGTCCAACGCAACGCAGACCCCGGAGGCGCGGCATCGCGCGATTGACTCCGAGCCCCAATACATCGATGCGCCAATGACCGCGTCGGCGGCCTTCCTCGTACTAGCAATCAATCCCGGCGATCAGGCTCTTGAGACGGTTCGTGCAGTCCTCGGTTCGACCGCCGATCTCATCAAGGATATCCGGGGACGTGCCAACGGCGAGACATTCACCGCCAACGTGGGAATCGGGCATCGCGTCTGGCTGACTCTCACCGGCAAAGCGGAACCCAGGGAGCTCACCGCGTTCAGGGAGATCAAGGGAGCCAAGCATACCGCGATATCAACGCCGGGAGATCTGCTTTGCCATATCCGCGCCGCTTCGACCGATCTTATCATCGAGTTTGAGAAGATCCTGCTGGAGGCCTTCGGCGACGCAGTCATCGCCGTGGACGATGTCGCAGGCTTCCGGTATTTCGACGGCCGCGACCTGCTGGAGTTCGTGGATGGCACGGCGAACCCCGATGGTCTCGATCTCCCCGCCGCGACTCTCGTTGGGGACGAAGATCCGGACCATGCCGGCGGCAGCTATGTAGTTGTCCAGAAATACCTCCACAATCTGGCTGCCTGGCGGGCTCAGGCCGCCGAAACGCAAGAGGCCATCATCGGCCGGACCAAGTTCGACAATGTCGAGCTGGCGGACGCGAGTGAAGGGCAGAAGTCTCACAAAACACTCTGCACCATCACTGATGAAGAGGGCGAGCATGATATTCTGCGTGACAACATGCCGTTCGCGGTGCCCGGGCGAGGAGAGTACGGGACCTACTTCATCGGCTACTCGCGGCATTTGTGGGTTATCGAGAAAATGCTTGAGCGGATGTTTATCGGAGATCCGCCTCCGCTTCACGATCGCATCCTCGACTACTCAACACCCGTCTCTGGAGCAACGTTCTTCGTACCGCCGCGGCAGTTTCTCGCCGACCTGTCCGACTGACCCGTGCGACTCGAGTGACTCCCGTCGTATCTCGGCGCCAATCTATGATTGCCGTGGACGACGTCGCAGGATGACTAGTATTTTGAGGGTTTCGGTTGAGTCTCGCTCACGGGATCGGAAGCCGGAAACGTTTCTTCGAGACCTTCCTCGAGTTTGGTTTGCTTCATGTCCGCCTCGATCGCCTTCTTGGGATCGACCGCGAGCTTGTCGATGGGCGCAGGATCGAATTTTTTCTTCATGGACTTTCTCAACGATAGACTGGTCCGCTCGGAGTAATGAACCACGTAAGGTCCCGTCAACAGCGTCTTGTCATCTTTAAAGGCCTCCACATACCAAGGCCGCCGGCGCGGGTCGTAAGATGCCGGCCCGGCAATCTCCGCGACCTGAATCAGATTCTCCGAAAGGAACTGCGTTACTGGTGGTGCGGCTGCCGAGCCGGTGCGGGAAATGATCACGACGCGGTAGACCGCGTCTTCATCGACATTCAGGCTCTTGCGAAAGCCGGGCTTGGCACGGTCGATCACGTCCATTTCCAGGAACGAGCCATCCTCATATCCGACATAGAGACTGAAGAGCTGGGGGTTGTTGCTGCCATCAGGCTGTACAGCCTGGTATTGTCAGCGAGGTCGGCCTCTTGGATCGGCGGCAGACCGGCGAGGATCGCGAGTGAGTCGCGAACGCCCTTGAACTGGGAGTCGATGCGATCGGCGCCGAGCTGCGCCACCTTGTCGATAAAGGTGCTCGCCGCAGTCTCTGTGATCGATGAGACGCGCTTGAAGCTGAGATAGACCAGCGTCAGTCCCATCACCAGAACCACGGCGATGAACACCGTAACGATCGAGGTGCGGAAACCGATCCGGATCGGTCGCCGGCTGGTCCCGCGCGCGTCGCTCATCCTGACTTTCGTTGCCTCACTAGTATTTCCGCACGATCGGCTTCGCCGTCCCCGGCTCAGGCGGTGCCGGCGAGATCGCGAACGTGACCCACGTGTTCCAACCCTCAGGACGGTTCTCGGCAGCGAATTCCTTATAGCCCTTGATGTTGAGATAGCCCTGCATATCCCCGACCGGGAACATGAACCCGACCTGGGGCCCGACGCCGGCGATGCGCGAGCGGAAGCCACCCAGCGTTGCGCCCGGGCCGGTATCGTCGGAAATCTGCTGCATCACGTAGCCGACTAGGCCGAGTTGCACATTCGGCGTGACGAAGCGCGACGCGCCCCAGTCAAAATGGAAGTCGACGCCGCTCTGATATTGCGTATCGGGATTCTTGAAATTGTAGGTGAAACCGACGACCCCGGACAATTCGTTGCCGGTCTGCGGATTGAAATAAGTGTATCCGCCGCCGAAATCCATTGCACCATGGCCAATGCCAAGATTGGCGAGGCGCTTCGGATCGTAGGCGCCGACCGGAATGTCGCCCATACCGTAGATCATGATGTTGTTGACGCCCCTGTTCCACTTCAGCGTGACCTGTGGAATGACGTCGCCAATGTCAGTCAGCGCCTCGGAGCGCGACAGGTTGATCGTATTGCCGAGCGGCCCTGTCAGCGACGCGGCAACGGAGGCATTGTTGCGACCGCCGATGCCGAGCACGCTGACTGAGCCGACTGCACCGAGACCCGGCACCGCGAACGTGTAGGTTGGGCCGAAAAACGCGAGATCGCCCTGCCCGCCGACGCCAACATCGAGCCGCCCACCGCGCGGGAAGCGCGCTCCGGCGGCGGAAGAGACCTCGGTGTGGTAATAGACCGTCGCCCAGGACCAGCCCGGCGTGCCCGGCACCGCGGCAAGGCTGCCGAAATTACCGGGCAGCCAGAAGCTGATGCCGCCTTCATCCGCGCACGCGGAGTGTGGAGCTAGAAGCAAGGTGAGCGCACAAAGCCCGCCTGCACCAATTGTCTTGAGATGAGGGAGCATCTTGGCTGTTTCCTTGTGTCTGCTCAATGCACTTCAGAACGGGTTGACGTAGTTGAGAATCGCTACTTGGCGCAGAAGCACGCGGCGCACGATGTGAGTCGGCTTCAGGTGATCGGTGTAGATCGCGACCGTGCCACTCGCGCCGGCGGGCAACCGACGCGTGACTTCTTGGTCATCCAGCCTGATCCGCACGACGAAGGGCACGGCCTCGACCGCCTTCGGTAGAACGGCGGTACCCGAGGTCTGTACCTGGCCCGTTGCTACCGCCTGGAGCACGCCTTCAACTCTGCCGGAATAGATTCGCCCCGGCACAAACTTGAAGGTTGCCTCGATCTCCTGGCCCGGCAAGATGTAGCGCGCGTCGATTTGGTTGATCTCAACACCGATTATCGCGTCGGACGTATCGATGAACGCCATGACCGGTGACAACGGCAAGTTAGCAACCCTCGCGCCCTTGCGCAGCGCAAGGTTCGTGACGTAGCCATCTGCTGGCGCCTTCACCACCGCCTTGTCGAGATTCCACTGCGCGGCCTGGAGCTGGCCCTTGAGCTGATCGACTTCAGATTGCCGCTGCTCGACGTCGAAGGCGCGGCCCGCGTCACGCTCGTACAGTGTCGTCATCTGCGACAGGCGCGTCGACGCCAGCTTCAATTGTGCATTGATGACCTGCACTTGCGCATCAAAAGGGGTCGGATCGATCCTGAACAACACGTCGCCGGCTTTCAGCGGAACATTGGCTGTGACGGGCACGTCGATCACTTCGCCGGCCACGTCAGGAACGATCGACACAGCATTGCGTACCACAAGGGCTGAGCCTTGAGGCGCACCCCAATTCATCGGGATAAGCAGCCCGAACATGGTCAGAAGTAATACGAGGAACGGGGATAGCTTCCAGAACAGGTTAAAGGGCACGATCTTGAAATGCACGAGCAGAAACAACAGCACGAGATAGCTGTTGATAATCACGACGCCCATCACACGTTCTCCGTCTTGCGCGGCGCGGGCACATCAACATAGGCCCAGCTGAACGCGAGTGGCCAAAACGCGAATCCGCAGATCAGTGTGATCCAACCGGCGACCGTGACGGCCTGCGCCCACGGATGACCACGCGCCTTCGCGATGTGTCCCGGCAGCCAACCGGCGATGCAGAACACGCCAACCGCACTCGCGAGCAGTATGATCAGCACGATCCAAGCGAAGATGTCGTATCCGCTCACGATGATCCCCTCGCCGTCCAGACGCAGCGACAGGGGCGCCTGCGCTTTTCGAACTACTTGCCTTCGTCTTTCATGAGGACGTCGATCGCCTCGATGATCTTCACACCGGGATGGGCTTTACAATAGAGGATCAACTGATGCTCACCGGACTTCGCCCGGGTAATGTGCGCGAAGTGCTTTTTGGCGAGACCGTTGTACCAACCGCTGTACCAAGCGGCCAACATGTCGGCGTCTTCCTGGTAGGTGCCTGCAAGCTGCGCGCAGGTTAGCGCTTGCACGTCAATAAAGCCGTTTGCGTCGGTATAGGCGGTTAGTGGGGTTTGTGCCTTCGCTGGTGAAAGCATCAATGCGCCAGCCACCAGCGCCAAGCTCAGATGGTTTCCAAGTTTCATTGCTCTTACCTTCATTCGGCGGCTCGTGGTCCCGTAGGACGGGTTACGCTTGCCGGGATCGTTGATACGATCGTGATCAGAATATGCGCCTCTCAGCGCGGCCAATTGGGGAGGCCGCGTGTAAACGCGGCTTCCATCGCTCGATGTTCGAACGGATCATTCAGAACATGCGCCCCGATTGAAGTGCGCATACCTCGGTTCAATCAGACCCGCGTCACTGAGCTCCCTTCTGCATGCCTTCAATCAGTTGATCCATGCTCAGCGAGTTGCCTTTCTGCACAGGCGGAAACTCGGCGAGGGTCTTCACATGCGCCTCCACGATGTCCTTGATCATGTAGGTTGCATAGGTATGCGCCTGGGATACGAGCGCTCGCGGGCCCGGAGCCTGATCGAACGATTCGAACGGATCCTGTCGGATGTTGAATATCCATGGGATTTCAGCCGCAGTGGTCGTGCCGTAATACCCGTCGCGCATGGCGAAATGCCCCTTCCACCGATCCACGCGCACGGCCTGAATGTGGTTTTCCGCGTAATAGATCATGAAGTTGCGCGCGGATTTGTTCGTCTTCCCTTCCCAGTAGTCGAGATTGTTGAAGCCATCGAGGTAGTTTTTCTTGACGACGCCGGTTCCGAGATCGTCGCCCTTGGCCATACGCTCCTTGATGTCGGTCGCACCGGCGACGGCAGCGAGGGTGACGAACACGTCCTCATGCGACTGAATACCGTTGAGCTCACTTCCGGCAGGGATCTTTCCCGGCCAACGCACCATCATCGGCACGCGGATCGCCCCCTCCCAAGTCGTCATCTTTTCGCCGCGATAGGGCGTCGTTGCGCCGAACGGCCATGTGGAATGTTCTGGACCGTTGTCGGACGAATAGACCACAATCGTATTATCAGCGATGCCGAGATCCTGAAGTTTCTTGAGCACCGAGCCGATGTTGTCGTCATGCTGGATCATGCCGGCACAATGCGGATCGTCGCCACCGGTGAACTCCTTGCAACGTTCGTGATACTCGGCCGGCGCATGCGTGAAGACATGCATGCGGCTCGTATTCAGCCAGATGAAGAAAGGCTTCTTCTCGGAAACGGACTTGTCCATGAACTTGAACGCGCCATCGATGAATTCATCGTCGACGCGCTCCATGCGCTTGCGTGTCAATTGTCCCGTATCCTCGCATTTCTGCTTGCCCCATTTGCCATAGCGTGGATCCTCGCCCGGCTGATCCGTCGCGGTGGCGTAACAATGCATGACGCCGCGCGGGCCGTATTTCGCCTTGAATGCTGGATCAGTCGGGTAACCGTCCATCTCCGGCTCCTCGGACACGTTCAGGTGATAGAGATTGCCGAAGAACTCGTCGAAGCCGTGAACGGTCGGGAAATGTTCGTTCCGGTCGCCGAGGTGGTTCTTGCCGAACTGGCCGGTGGCATATCCCCGGGTTTTCAGAACCTCGGCCAGCGTTACGGTTTCCGGCTTGAGGCCCAGATGATCGCCCGGCAGACCGACCGTGGTCATCCCGGACCGGATCGGCAACTGGCCGGTGATGAACGCAGCTCGGCCCGCGGTGCAACTCGGCTGACCGTAGTGGTCCGTGAAAATTGCGCCTTCCTTGGCGATCCGGTCGATGTTCGGCGTGCGATAGCCCATCGCGCCATGGCTATAAGCACTGACATTCCAGAAACCGATGTCGTCGCCCCAAATAACAAGAATGTTCGGTTTCGCGGCGTTGGCCTGCTGCGCTGATGCCGAAAATGTCAGTGGCGAGAGACTGGTTGCAACAACTGCCGCTGCAAGCAGCTTGCGAAGCATTCGGCCACCCTTCTGGACTTGACCGGTCCGAACGTTGTCTTTCTTGGCGTCATCAATCATTCGATACTCCCTAAATTTCTGAAAGCTCTTGGATCGGCTGCGGTCGGTTCGGGCGCACCACGCACCGGAAGCCAACATGACTGGTCGAAGTATCGACCGGCTCGGCGTGGCGTGCCGCCGGGCGATAGCGGCGGCAATAGTTTGGTGCGCACAGATGCGAGCCGCCCCTCAGGACTTTTCGTGGAATCCTGACCGTGGGCTGACGTAGATCGTAGCTGGCGTCTTCCGGACCGCCGCGCGGATTTTGCGGAATACAGCACGGCTTGGCCGGATCGGCATCGTGCTTCGACGACCACCAATCGGACGTCCACTCCCAGACATTTCCGATCATGTCGTGAACGCCATAGCCGTTCGCTGGAAATGCCGTCACCGGCGACGTCCGCTCGTAGCCGTCCTCGCAAAGATTCTGGTTCGGGAAAGCACCCTGCCAGGTGTTGGCCATATGGGCACCGTCAGGCGTCAGTGCGTCACCCCAGGCGAACTCGGCCTCGTCTAGTCCGCTACGTGCTGCAAACTCCCATTCGGCTTCGGTTGGTAGATCCTTGCCGGCCCATTTGGCATAAGCCTGCGCATCATGGAAGGAGATATGCACGACCGGATGATGGTCGAGAACATTGATGTTGCTCTTCGGACCATAAGGATGCCGCCAGTCGGCGCCCTTCATGAAGGTCCACCATTGGCTCAAATCGCGCAGATCCCCGACGCGCGGGAGTGGCGAAAACACCAGCGAGCCGGCATAGAGCATCTCCGGCAATGCCCCGGGATAGTCGTTTGGGTCCGGCGGAATTTCAGCCGTCGTGACATAGCCGGTTGCTCTCACGAAATTCTTGAACTGCCGGTTCGTCACCGGAGTTCGCTCGATGCAGAAGCCGTCGACCGTGACCTGATGCGCCGGCGCTTCCTCGGGGTAATGCCGGTCCGAGCCCATGCGGAACGTCCCGCCGGGTATCCAGATCATGTCATCAGTATTGACACGATCCGACGGTTGCTCGTTGCGCTCCGCGCCAGCCCGCACCATGACGCCTGTTCCCAACGCTGATCAGAATTACCGCGGGCAATAGTCCCAGAAACCCTGGGCCCTGGACGGATCGGTGTAGTACCAGCACATACCGGGCGCCGGAGCCGCACCTGCATATGCTGCCGCGGTCGCCGCGGTGACGGAGCCAAGCGCAGCGCCGGCTGCGATCGCTCCGCCTACGGGCCAGCCATACCAGCCGGGCCGCACCACTGTTGTAGGACCTGCGACGAAGCCGCCAGGCGACCCAGCGGCAGCGCGATCGCGTCTGACGACGACGACTCTGGTGACGTCGCTAGCTTGATCAACCTGCGCCCCGATCAGGCCAACGGATCGAAGCGTCGACGCCGATGATTGCGAAGAGCATACGATCGATCCAAGAAGCACGAGAAGCGCGACGGAGAGCATCGTACCGACAGTCGTCTCACGCTGATCAAAGCGCAAAATAGCGCGAGATCTCTGCATTACGGTCTCCTTTTCACTCATGAGCGCTGTCGGCCCAACGAGACCGCAAGGCCGCGCAGGAGTCGAGCAGCCGGACACATGCAAGTGCCGCGTCGCCGCTGATCGAGCCCTTCTCGTTGTCGTTGAATCAGAACGATAAACACGTCGTGCTGGACTGTGATGTCCAGTTTGTGCCAAATGTTGCTCGGTGAGCTGCAATGACCCGGCACGCCAACATCGAGGGGCTAAAGTGTCGACGCTTGCCGTACCGCGACCGATCGACGCACTTCGTGCTGCATTTGACGAGAATTGGCTCGAAGCGGCGAGGGTGCGCAATTCCTTCCGTCTTGAAGGATCGGCCTAGATGAATAATTTCGCGATATTGCACACCCAGAGAATTGAGTGCTTCGAAGAGCTTGAGAAGACGATCACCGGCGTACAGCGGGATATCGTTCAGCTCGGGCGCGGCAAGATGCGAGGACGGCTATCGCATGGCACGATTGCAGGTCTTCCCATCGACATTGCAGCTTTCAATCGTGGCCTGAGATCCAGGGGGTTGGTCCGCAAAGACCGGATCACCATCGGCATGCTGACAAGCAGTACCGAGCGCGTGACCTGCGGATCACACGAGTTGTCCCCCGGCGATCTGCTAATTGGACAACCGGGCGAAGAGCTGGACAACAGACATTATGGTGGCGGTTCAGTCCTGATCATCTCTCTTACCCCATCAGATATCGAAGCGATGTTCAGTAGCGAAGGTCGGCCAGCGGATCCGGCATTCTGGTGGGGACACCAATTTAATGGCACCGATGAGACGGTTCGGTGGGTCATCTCTCGGCTCCAGGAATTAGCTGCTCGGCTTGCGAACAATCTGGTCTTGACGGCCCAAGCGGCCGAGTTCTGGAAGCGGGCGATCATCGAGACCGTTACGGCGAGCGCGGTTGCAGGTGCCCCGTCAGATCGCGGTGGACCGCTGCCTTCGGCCTTGAAGACGGTCAGAGAGATCGAAAACTATCTTGACACCCAGGGCGACGGACCAATCCACATATCTCAGATATGCAAAGAGCTACGCCTTTCTCGCCGAACGCTGCACCGTGCGGTGCATGAAGCTCTGGGGCTCGGCCCGATTTCATTCCTCCGACATCGACGGCTGTGCTCTATTCACGCCACGCTCCGCAGGCATCCACAAAACACCGCGACGATTGCGGACCTCGCACTCCAGAACGGATTCCTGAATCTCGGACGGTTCTCTCAGTATTACTATCAATTGTTCGGCGAATATCCATCGGACACGCGACTGCAGGCGAACGAAACCGCATCCTCAAGGAACTAGAGCTATTTCCGTTGCGATGGAGTTGGAACGCGGCTCCAGCATCGCCGAAAGCCATCAGACCCGTTCGATGATGATGGCGGGCGCCATCCCCCCGGCGGCGCACATCGTCACGAGACCGCGCCTGAGATCGCGTCGTTCCAATTCGTCGAGAACCGTACCGATCAAAATCGATCCCGTTGCGCCGATCGGATGCCCCAGCGCGATCGAACCTCCGTTGACGTTGATCTTGTCGCGGTCGATCTTGAGATCGCGAATGTATTTTTCCACGACCACAGCGAACGCCTCATTGACCTCGAACAGATCGATATCATCGAGGGTGAGCCCGGCTCTCGCGAGCACCTTGCGCGTCGCGGGGACCGGCGCGTTCATCATCAGGGTCGGTGAGTCGCCCATATTCGCGGTCGCCACCACGCGTGCTCGCGGCTTCAGGCCGTGCTTGCTTGCATAGTCCGGCGACGCCAGCAGGATTGCAGCCGAACCGTCGACCACACCCGACGAATTGCCGGCGTGATGCACGAAGTTGATGTCGAGGTCCGGATACCGGTCCAGGATCAGTTGGCGATAGGTCGTCCCACGATCGTCGAGCGGAACATCCGCCATCGCCGCGAACGCCGGCTTCAACGTTGCAAGACCTTCGAGCGTGCTGCCCGACCGCGGATATTCGTCATGATCGAGAGCAAGCGCGCCATCCTCGCCGAAAACGGGCACCAGGCTCTTCTTGAAATGGTCGCCCTTGATCGCCGTGTCCGCGCGCCTCTGGCTCTCCTGCCCGAGTTGGTCCAGTTCCCGCCGCGTAATGCCTTCCAGGGTCGCCACGGCGTCGGCGCAGACGCCCTGGTGCGATTGCGGATGCCGGGCACGCAGGCGCAGGTTTCCGGCGTCCATCACCACCGGCCCCTCACCGCGGCGGCCTGCCATCGACATCATCTCGGTGCCGCCGGCGATGACGAGATCCTCTGAACCCGACATGATCGCGTGCGCCGCCATGTTGACGCTGGTGATGCCGGAACCGCAGAACCGATCGAGAGTAACGCCGCTCGCCCGGACATCGTAACCGGCGTCCAGCGCGCTCATCCGGCCGAGGTCGCCGCTCTGCGGGCCGCGCTGCGAGCTGGTGCCCCAGATGATGTCGTCGACATCGGCGGTGTCGATGCCGGTGCGATCGGCAAGCGCTCGCAACACCGTGGCGCCAAGCTGCTGCGGATGAAGCTCGGTAAGCGCGCCCTTGCCGGCCTTGCCGATTCCGCGTGGCGTCCTGCATGCATCGATGATCAGTGCGTCAACCATTTCGTTCTCACAGATGTTGGCAATTGGAATTGTGCAGGCGGCTGGAAGTCTGCAGAGCAGGCTATCCGACCTGTCGCTCCTGACCTGCCCAGTACTTGGAGCGCAGCACTTTCTTGTCCACCTTGCCGACTGCGGTCAGCGGCAGGCTGTCGACGAACTCGATCTGCTTTGGCGCGTGGGTACCGCCCTTCCGCTGCTTGACCAGATCGATCAGGGATTCGGCGTCCGGTTGTTTGCCAGGCTTCGGAACGACCAGGGCCGTGACCGCCTCGCCCCATTTGGGATGGGGGATTCCGATGACGGAGGCCATCGCGACGTCGGGGTGGGACGAGAGCACGTCTTCCACCTCGCGGGGGAAGATGTTGAAGCCACCCGAGACGATCATGTCCTTCTTGCGGTCGACAATATAGAGGTAGCCACGCTCGTCGGCTCTCGCAATGTCGCCGGTATGCAGCCAGCCGCCTGCAAATGTTTCGGCGGTCTGCTCGGGGCGCTTCCAGTAGCCCTCCATCGCCTGCGTGGCGCGGACACAGATTTCACCCGCTTCCCCCGGCCTGACCGGCTGATTGTTCTCATCCAGCAGCGACACCGTGCAGGAGGCCAGCGGGAACCCGCATGATGCGAACAGTTCGGGCCGGCGGTCGTCGTGGTCCGCTTTGCCCAGCAAGCTGACGGGATAGCATTCGGTCTGACCGTAGAGCTGAGCGAAGATCGGCCCGATGCGCTCAAGTCCCTCGACCAGCCGTGTCGGCGACATCGGCGACGCACCGTAGAGCAGCAACTCGAGCGACGAGATATCGATGGCACCAAGCTTCGGATGGTCGAGCATGACGTAGATCATCGTCGGGACCATCATGGTCACGTTGATCTTCTCCCGTGCGATCGTCGTCAGGAACTCATCGGGATCAAAGCCCTTGAGCAAATGCACGGTGCCGCCGCGAGCCAGCGACGGCAGCACGAAACTGCCGGAGACGTGCGTGATCGGCGCGGCAGCGAGATAGCGAGGGGTCTCGGGAAGCCCGAATTCGGCCGCCACCGACTGCGCCGACGCAACCAATGCACGGTGAGTGCGGACCGCGCCTTTCGATTTTCCAGTCGTGCCGCCGGTATAGTTCACGATCGCACGTTCGTTGATATTGGTCAGATCGACCGGCGTCACGGCACCGGCGGCACGCGCGGCAGACAGCAGGTCGCAGCCAAATTCGGCGCGCCCCATCGCGAACGTCAGCTTGAGCTGATGGGCGGCGGCCGCCGCTAGGTCCGCGCCGCGCTGGCCGTGCGTCTTTGGGTCGACGATCAGGGCCGTCGCCCCGATGTCCTCGACGACGGCAAGATGATCGGCGAGCGAGCCCAGCGGGTGCAGCCACGTGATCAGCAGACCGAGGGCCTGCGCCGCGATCCCCGCGCACCAGGTCTCGGCGCTGTTGGCGCTCAGCAGCGCCACCACATCGCCCGTCTTGAGGCCGGCGCTGACCATTCCCGATTGCAAGCCGGCAATCAGGTCGCGCACCGCCGAATACGTCAGGCTGCCGCCATTCCATACGAATGCCTGCCGATCCGGAAATCGCGACAGCGCGCGCAGGATCATAGTGGTCGTCGTCGGCGCAAACCCGATTTGCTCGTTCACCTGCTGCCTCCCTTGCTGCATTTGTCGGCGTGACCGCGCACGCTCAGCCGGCCGGACTGCCAACTTCGCCGTTCATGACTGGCCCGAACAGCTCCCACACGCGGCCATCGAAGCGCCGCATCTGCATCTGCTCGACGGGGTAGAAGTCGGTTGGGCTGGTGTTGACCTTGATGCCCGGCAACAGGACGTCGACCTCGAAATCACGAAGGCTTGCCGCCTGACGCATGATGTTTTCGCGCGAGAGATCGTCGCCGCATCGGCGCAAGACCTCGACCAGGGTCTGCGTCGCCATGTAGGACGAGATGTGCCCCTGGTCCGCCTTGTTCGCACCAGGCATGTACTTATCCATGAACGCATTCCACTTGATCATTCCCGGATCGTTGTTCCAGAGGGGATCAGAGGGGTCCTTGGTATAGGCGGTGCTCAGCACGCCCTTCGCATTCTCCAGCCCGGCCGGCTGCAACACCGACCCGATCGAACCCGAAACGCTGCTCAGGAAATGCGTCGGTTTCCAGCCAAGCTCGGCGACCTTCCTGATCGCAAGCGCCGCAAACCGTGGCGACGTGAGATCCACGAAGACGTCGGCGCCCGCAGTCTTGAGCTTCACGATCTGGGAGTCGGCGGTCGGATCGGAGACTTCGTAGTTCGCCTCGGCCACGATCAGCGACGTCTTCGCGCCAAGACCGTCCTTCAGTCCTTTCAGCACGTCCTTTCCGAAGTCGTCGTTCTGGTAGAGCACGCCGATCCGCGCATCCGGCTTATGCTCCAGGATGTACTTGGCGAAAATCCGGCCCTCGCTCTGATAGTTCGGCTGGAAGCCCATCGTCCACGGAAAGCCCTTCGGATCACCCCATTTGGTTGCGCCGGAGGCGACAAAAAGCTGCGGGACCTTCTTGGTGTTGAGGTATTTCTGAATTGCCGTGTTTCCCGACGTACCGAGCGGCTGAAAGACCAGCAGCACCTCGTCGTTCTCCACGAGCTTCCTAGCCCGCTCGACGGTCTTCGGCGGGCTGTAGGCGTCATCATAGGTGATAAATTTGATCTTGCGGCCGTTGATGCCGCCTTCGTCATTGATCATTCGGAAATAGGCATCGCTTGCCTTTCCAATCACACCGTAGGCAGACGCGGGTCCGCTATAGGGCATGATGTTGCCGATCTTGATCTCGGTATCGCTGACCCCCGGATCATATTTCTTCTGCGCGATAGCCGGCGTGCTCGCCAGTGCAATGCAGGCCGCGAGAGTCAGGGCTTCGATTCTCAGGTCCTTGCGGGCCATCGTTTCCTCCGGTTCCTTGCGTTTCCCTCGCCGACGTACCGTCGGTCGTTGCCTGGTCTCTCAGCGTCCGCGCCAAACCGGCTTTCGCTTTTCGGCGAAGGCGCGAAGGCCTTCCGCACGGTCCTCGGCGTCGAACGCGATCGCCGCGATAGGCGCCTGTCGGCTCCAGGCCTCCTCGTCGGTCCAGTTCGCCGACTGGAAGATGATCTCCTTGGAGGCGGCGAGCGCGGTGGGACCGTTGACAAGAAGCTCCTCGGCGAAGCCAATCGCGTCGGTGAGCGCCTGCCCGTGCTCGCTGATGCGGTTCACCAGTCCATAGCGCTGGAAGAATTCGGCCTCACGGAAGCCGCCGGTCAGCGCCAGCTCCATGGCGATGTGATAGGGAATGCGCCGCGGCAGCCGGAACAATCCGCCGCCGACGGCCGCGACATTGTGCCTGACCTCGGGCAGCCCCATCTTCGCGTCCCGTGCCGCAACGATGAGGTCGCAGGACAGGCAGAGCTCGAGCCCGCCACCGACCGCAAATCCTTCCACCGCCGCGATCAACGGTTTGCGCGACGGCCGCTTGAACATGCCGAAGCCGCCGCGGTGCGTCACTGCGCGCTCGTTGCGGGCCACCGCCTTCAGATCAGCGCCTGCGGAGAACGTGCCTCCGGCTCCCGTGACGACGCCGATGAAGAGATCGTCCTCGGCATCGAGCAGGTCCATCGCCCGGTGCATCGCCTGCGCGGATGCAAGGTCGAAGGCATTCTTGGCCTCCGGACGATTAATCGTGATGACCAGAATATGACCGCGCCGCTCGGTCAGAACACGTTCGCTCATTTTGCCACCGTTGGTCACATTGAGAAGGAGAAGCCGCCATTGACCGGATAGGTCTGGCCGGTAATCCAGTCGCTGGCGCCGGAAGCCAGATAGAGCGCCATGTTCGCGACGTCCTGCGGCTGGCCCGGACGGCGAATGACGTACTTCTCCATCATCTTCTTGAGCCGCTCCGGCTCGGTCTTGAGCCGCGCTTCGATCGGAGGCGTCATCGTTGCGGCGATGGCGATGCAGTTTGCCGTGATCTGGTAGCGGCCGAGCGACCGGGCGATCGCACGCGTGAAGCCGGCTGCACCGGCCTTGGCGCCAGAATAGACTTCGAGGCCGGCCTCGCCGGTGCGGCCGGCGTCCGATATGATGGTGATGATCCGTCCACGACGGCGCTCAATCATCGACGGAATGCAGGCGCTCGCGCAGTTGATCACGCCGTAGAAATTGACACCGATGAAGCTGTTCCAGGCGCCAGGCCCCGTCTCCCAGAACGGCTTGCGCGCCTCCGGATCGGGCATCGCCCCGGCATTGCCGGCGTTGTTCACGAGAATATCGATGCGGCCGAACGCCTCATTGCCCCTGCGCACCATTCCCTTCACGGCATCGAGATCGGTCACGTCGCCAGCCGCCGCGATGGCCTTGCCACCGAGTGCCCTGATTTCGTCGACGACGGCCTGTGCGCGTTCTTCGAAGAAGTCGTTGACGATGACACCATCCGCACCATGAGTGGCGTAATGCAGTGCGATCTGGCGGCCGACACCCTGTCCGGCGCCGGTGATCAAGGCGACATTGTCAGTCAAATCGAGGATTCCGCTCACGCTCTGTTGCCTCTCCGATGAATTGATCACGCCGGCTGGGGTTCAGGCTGGCCGGCAAATCCCACACCGAGCTCACACAGCCTGGATACGTCCGAAGCGCCAAAGCCCCATTGATGGAGCGCGGCCGCCCCGTTCTCGCCGCGTTGCGGTGCCGGTTTGGGCTGCTCGGATGGCGTGCCGAGAAAGCGCGGCGCAGGTGCCGGTTGAACGACGCCGCCGACTTCAATGAAATTGCTGCGGGCGCGATTGTGCGGATGATGCGGCGCCTCCGAAAACCCGAGGACGGGGGTTACACATGCATCGCTGTCGTTGAATATCTCGCACCATTCGTCCCGCGTCCTGGCGAGAAACGCCTTTGCGAACGCGTTGCGCAGCGCGGGCCAGCCGCTGCGATCGTATTGCTTCGGGAGCCCGGCGTCGGCGAGGCCGAGCTTGTCGACCAGTTCCGCATAGAAGCGCTGCTCGACCGCGCCAACGGCCATGTACTGGCCATCGAGGGTCCGATAGCTGTCGTACCATGGCGCGCCACCATCGAGGATGTTGCTGCCGCGCTGCTCCTGCCAGCTGCCTCCGGCGACCAGCCCCCACATGATGGACCCGAGTTGGGCGGCGCCCTCGGTCATGGCGGCGTCGACGACCTGCCCCGTCCCTCCGCGATGCACGTTGAGCAGCGCCGCGACAACGCCGAGCGCGAGCAGCATGCCCCCACCACCGTAATCGCCAACCAGGTTAAGTGGTGGCAGGGGCCGCCCGCCTGCCGGCCCGATCGCCGACAGGACACCCGATAGCGCGATGTAGTTGAGATCGTGGCCGGCATTCTCAGCCAGGGGACCAGTCTGCCCCCAGCCCGTCATGCGCGCGTAGACCAACCGCGGATTGTGCGCGAGCGCAGCTTCAGGCCCGAGGCCGAGCCGCTCCATCGTACCGGGACGAAAACCCTCGATCAGCACATCGGCTTTTTCGATCAAGGCGAGCGCCGCGGACGCTGCCGACGGCGATTTCAAGTCGAGCGTGACCGAGCGACGGCCCCGGCCCGTAACGTCGACCGGCTTGCCGCTGCGGCGCGGCCCCAGGTCCTCGGGCGGCAACGGGCGGTCGACCCTCAGGACATCCGCGCCCATGTCGGCGAGCAGCATCGCCCCGAAGGGGGCGGGACCGATTGCCTCGAATTCGAGGACGCGAATTCCGGACAAAACGCTCAATTTTGCTCCGATCGACCTGTGTGAACGCCAGCTTGCGCGAAAACTACACTCGGAACTGCCTGGGCCGCCCCACCCGCTCCGGGTGGTCTTCGGGTTGCGCCGTGACATAATGTGGCCTTGCTGCCGCCGGGCCGGCCGCGACAATCCCGGCGGAGGACGGAGGTTTGACTGAGATGACGTCTCGCCGGCCGAGCGATGCAGGTGCATCACCCGAGCCCCTTCAATCGATCGTCACGACAAAGCTGTTTCCGCCGCGCGAGGCCGGCCGCCTGCTGCCGCGAGACCACCTGATCGCGCAATTGGTCAAGGCACGGCGGCATCGTTGCGTGCTGGTCGACGGCCTCACTGTCGACGCCTCGCCCCACGAGCTGCGATGCAGTGTCGCTGATTGTTGGATCGACCTGGGAAAAGCTCGCCAGCAGATAGTCCAGCCAGCGGGAAACATCGTTGTCATCGGACGCCAGCGTGAGCCACGCCACGTCGAAGCCGAGTGCGAGCAATTCGCGCCGCCAAGCCGCCACCAATGACGTTTTGCCAGACCCCGCGGGGCCGTCGACCAGCACGCAACGATGCCGCCGTGCCTTGACCAATTGCGCGATCAGGTGGTCTCGCGGCAGCAGGCGGCCGGCCTCGCGCGGCGGAAACAGCTTTGTCGTGACGATCGATTGAAGGGG
>NZ_VKHP01000180.1 GCF_010811875.1 Bradyrhizobium uaiense | reverse complement strand
GTCGCGCCAAGACGCGCCGCCAGCGCTGAGATCGTCTCAGCGGGACGGCTGCTCGGACCCCGGTTGGGCGTGGTGCCGGGCGTCGCGGCATAGATCGCGTCAGGCCTCGCATAGTCGCCCTTGGCAAAGGTCATGAGCCGGCGCTGATCACGGCGCTGCTGGCGCTGAACGGCGTCGTGCTGCTGTGCTGGGAGCACAAGGCGATCATTGCCGACGTCCTTCCGTTGATACCAGTCAGCAAGGGCAAGCCGCCCACCAAATGGGACGCCAGCCGGTTTGACGTCGTACTGCGTTTCCACCGCGCCAAGGGCGAAGACAAGTTCGCCTTCAAGGAGCTGTTTCCAAAATTGCTGTCGGGCGATTCCGACCAGCCGCTGGGCGGCTGAGCCCCGGCCGGTCAATCGAGCCCGAGCGCCTTGCGCGATTTCCGCGTCAGCTTCGCGGCAATGATTGCGTGCGCCTGATCGAGATAGGCCTTGAGCTCGGCGTCGGGCAGGGCATCGTTGCCGATCAATTGCACCCATTTGGCGCGCGCCAGATACGGCGCCGGCCGCGCCAGCTCCTGCTCGATCAGGAGCTGATAGGCCATGTTCGAAGTCTTGAACATGAAGCCGCCGGAGCGCTCGATGAAGCCGCCGGCCAGCGCGAACATCTTGCCGCCGACCTTGAACACCGACGTGCCCTCCCATTGCACCACCTTGGTGGCGGCGGGCAGGCGCAGGCAGTGTGTTTCGAAGGTCTTGGGGCGCATGGATCACGGGATTGAGTGGAATGTTCACCGTCAACGTCGCATATTTGCGACATGGGCAGTACCCTTCCAAATTGGCTTAGGGGCGTCACCACCGCGCGCGTCGCGACGTATTGCGTCGCGCTCCTGATGGCGGCGCTCTTCCTCTATGGTCTCGCCAGGTTTCCGGATGCTCCACTGCACATTTGCGCCAGCGGATACTGTGGAAAGCAGGGCCAACCTCACACGCTTTCCGAGTACACCGATTTCAAGGTTTGGGAGCGGGCGCTCTTCATCTGTTGGCCCGTCGGCATGATCACGCTGTTTCTGCTCCAACGTTGGACGAGCAGCCGCAAATGACCCCTCAAGATTCCTGAAGCCCCAAAGCACCGCCCGGAGCGGCCGGCCGGCAAAGGGCGCGGTCATTCACGGAAACGTGGGTTGGCGTTCTTCGATCTATAGATATATCGTAAGATATGTTTTTAGTAAGGAAGTGAACAATGAGACGATCGATGTTTCGCGACCGGGACGATGACGGCTTCCGGTTCGGGTTTTTCGCCATGGGCCGGCACGGCCGGGGCGGTCACCGCTTTGGCCGCGGCGGCCATGGCTTCTTCGGACGGGGCGGCGGCGGCGATTTTCCGGGATCGCGGCGGCTCTCGTCGCAGGATCTGCAACTCGTGATCCTGGCGCTGCTCGGCGAGCAGCCGGCGCACGGCTACGAGCTGATCAAGAAGATCGAGGAGCGGTCGGACGGCTTCTACAGCCCGAGCCCGGGCGTGATCTATCCGGCGCTGACATTCCTCGAGGAGATCGGGCACGCCAGCGTCACCAAGGACGCGGCGCGCAAGCTCTACAGCATCACCGAGCAGGGCAAGGCGCATCTCGCCGAGAACCGCGCCACTGCGGACACCATTCTCGAAGCGCTGTCGCGGATCGGCCGTCGCATGGAGGAGGTTCGCGAAGCCTTCGCCGGCGTGAGCGATCTCGACAGCGAGGCGTCCGACGATATTCACCGCGCGCGTCACGCGCTGAAGAGCGCGCTGCGGCAGAAGCGCGGCTGCGATGCCGCCGAGGCGCGGCGCATCGCGAAAATCCTCGACCGCGCGGCCGCTGAAATCCTGCAGCAATGACGCAGCCGCAAGTTCGTGTGCGATCAGAAATGGCTTCGTGCCGCTCAAGGGTGGCACCGAGCTCTGCCTGAGCCACCAGGCGCGAAGACTGAAAATCCTGCTGGCGTGATTGTGAGCCGCAACGGCATCACGCCACGCTGGATTTTGTCGGCGCTTCTTGCTCTGCTCCAAGAAAATCAGGAGCGAAGCGCCGTATGTCCGAAGTCCCGTCCATTCACCCGCTTGATCGCCCGATCTGGAGCGCGCTGACCACACGGCAACGCGACCTGGCGCAAGGCGGCGCCGATGCCCGCCGCTTTCCGCTCGCGATCGCCCCCTTCGCCGACATGGTCGACATGTCGCCGGAGAGTTTTGCCGCGCTCGGCGCGCTGTTGTCGGGACAGGAGTTCGCGGTGCTGTTCACGCCCGATCCTGTTCCCGTGCCGCCGGAGTTCAAGGTGCTGCTGGCTGAGACCGGCGAGCAGATGATCGGCACGCCTGCGGATTTTTCTGCGCCCGGCGTCGAGATCGTCAGGCTCGGCGCTGCCGACGTTCCCGCAATGATGGCGTTGACGGAACTGACGAAACCCGGACCGTTCAGCGCGCGGGCCCATGAGCTCGGCAACTTTTTCGGCATCCGCGTTGGCGGCGAGCTGGTCGCGATGACCGGGGAGCGGATGAAGCCGGGGAACTATACCGAGATGACCGCGGTCTGCGTGCATCCGGACCACCGCGGCCGCGGCTACGCGCAGGCGCTGCTGTCTGCGGTCGGCCGCCAGATCGTGGCGCGCGGCGAGATTCCGTTCCTGCACGTCTTCACCAGCAATGTCTCGGCGATCGCGCTGTACCGACGCCAGGGCATGGGGATCCGCCGCCGTCTGCACATCACGGTGCTGCAGAAGCCGGGCCAATAAGAGAGGCTCAGGCTAGCCGGTTGCCGGCGAGGTGCACCGTGCGCTTGTCGCAACTGGGATCGATCGCGACGGGGGTGGTCGCGATCTTGCCGCGTGCGGCGACGTTGTTGCTTATCTCGACATTCCTGGCGCGGCCGACGAAGATCGCGCTGTCCGGCTTGATGCCGAAGAAATCGCCGGCCCCGAAGGCGTTGCCGCGCACAAAAGTCTGGCCGATCACATTGCCGGCGATCCTGGCGCCGTCGGCATTGCTGACGAAGATCGCGTAGATGTAGGAATCGTCGATGTGATTGCCTTCGATGATGACGTGCCGGTTCTGGAAATTGTCCTGAAATCCCTTGGCCCCTTCCGGCGGCACCATGCCGACGTAGATCGCGCTGAGTGTTCCGCTGCCGCTGGTCCTCCAAGGTCGGACCGCGCGTGACCGCAGTGAAGTGCGAGCCGTCGGAGTTGGTCGAGATCAGGCGGTCGGTCGCTGCGCCCTTCGGCCGGGGGCCCGGAACGACCGAGACCTTTTGCAGCATCATCGAGCCGTCGCCGCCATTCTCGACGATGCCCATGCCCGGCGAGGCCAAGAGCTTCAGGTCGATCAGGCTGGTGGCGACGCTGGAGTCCACGGCGATGGCGTGCGCGCCGCCGTTTGCGATGGTCACGACATCACCAACTGCGATCGGCAGCTGGCTCGGGAAACGATCGTTGGCACTCCAGTGCAGATGCACCTTGATCAAGCCGTCGACGAGGCGCGTGGTATGGGCCGGTGAGAGGAAATCCCTGGCGCCGGTCTTCAGTGCACGGTTATGACGGTCCATCACCTTGAAGAAGCCATCCGTAAAGGTGGCCAGCAGCGCAGCATCGTCGGGATAGCCGGGGTCGACCTTCACCGTGATATCGACCGCCTGCTTGTCGAAGGCCGTGATCGTGCCCTGGGTGAAGGGCAGCGGGTCGTAGTCGATGGTGAGATCGCGGAGGGTGAGGCGGTTGCAGCCGGAGATCGCGAAGATCCCGCTGCGCGTCGTGTTGATCAGCTGCGCGCCATTGCCGTTGAGCTCGAAGCCGTGCAGCTGCCTGAACGCGAGCGGCCGCTTGATCCGGTAGCTGGCGTTCTTCTCGAGGTTGATGACGATGTGAACCGGCCCGGCCTTGCTCGCCTCCGCCGCTGCCTTGGCGACGGCAGCCAGCGCTTTGGCGAAGGCCGCGTCGGCGTCGCCGCCCGACGTCGCCGTGAAGGTCGCCATGTCGAAGCTGGCCGCGCCGGGGACCGACACTTGTTCGGCACGGCTTTCGCTGCCGAGCAGCGGGCTCGCCACGAAAAGCGAGGCAAGCGTCAGCGCTCGCCGGCGGCTGATCGGCATGGTGCACGGCTCCTTGCGAGACCGGGATCGGTCGCGCGCACTATCCGGCCGCATAGATGAATTGGAGCGAAACGACGGGAAGCTGGCGCGCGGGCTCGCGACGTTGTGAAGGACATCGCTGCCGGGCGGAAGCCCTGCGAATGTCCGACGTGATGAGGCCCCGGCGCGCTTGACATACCACTGACATGATGCTGGTATGTCAGTTATGTCAGCCGCTCTTCACCGCGACCAGGCCTATGCGCGCATCCGCGACCTCGTGATGTCGGGCGAGTTCGCACCGGATGAGCCATTGTCGGAACGCAGCCTGTCGGACCGGCTCGCGCTCGGGCGAACGCCGGTGCGCGAGGCGTTGAAGGCGCTGGCGAAAGACGGCCTGCTCACGATTCATCCGATGCGCGGTACCTTCGTGCGGCAATTGTCGTTCGATGATCTGCGCGAGATCCACGAGCTGCGGCTCGCACTCGAAGGCATGGCGGCCTATCTCGCCGCGACGCGTGGACCGACCGAGGGCCTGGCGCAATGCGCCAGGGAGCTGCGCCGCATCAAGTCGCGCGCCGCGATCGACGTCGAGGAGGCGCAGCAGGCCGGCTGGAGCTTTCACGACGAGCTGTTCCGCGCCACCGGCAACAGCCGGCTGGTCCAGGCCTACGACAATCTGCGCGCGCAAAGCGGGCTCGCGCTGCAAAAGATGCCGCAATACAACGTCGAGCGCACCCGCCAGGCCGTCAGCGAGCATCTCGACATCCATGCCGCGGTCGAGGCGCAGGATCCCGAAGGCGCGCAGCAGCTGATGTGGCGGCATTTGTCGTCGGCATTCGAGGCACGGCTGAGGGCGCTCGGCGCCGTGCGGCCGCACCATTCGGCAATCGGAGACCAGCGCTCATGAGCGAACGATCGGGCCTGCGGCGCGCTTTGAAATTACCGCTCGCGGTTCAGATGTTGATCGGACTGGTCGCGGGCCTTACCGTCGGTCTGCTCTGGCCGGATGTCGGCGCGAGCCTGCGACCGGTCGGCACCGCTTTCGTCGAAGCGGTGAAGATGATCGTGATCCCGGTGGTGCTCTCCTCGGTCGCGCTCGGCATCTACCGGATGGGCAGCGAGCTCAAGGTGCTGGGCCGCGTCGTCGTGATCTGCCTCGGCTATTTCTACCTGGCGACCGTGATCTCGATCCTGATCGGGCTCCTGCTCAACGGGATCTTCCATCCCGGCGCCGGCGCGCCGTTGGCGGCGACCGGGAAGGTGCCGGCCAACCTCGCGGTGTCGGTCGACTGGATCAAGTTCTTCATGGACATGATCCCGTCCAACATCGTGGCGGCAATGGCCGAGCAGAAGATCCTGCCGACGCTCGTGTTCGCGATCCTGTTCGGGTTGGCGCTGGCCTCGATCGGCAAAGTCGGCGAGCCGATGGTTGCTGTCCTCGAAGCCGTGATGGCGGCGATGTTCAAGATGACCAAGTGGATCACGTCGCTGGCGCCGATCGCGGTGTTCGCGATCATGTCCTGGCTGTTCGCGACCCAGGGGCTGGCGACGGTGGTCGCGCTCGCCAAGCTCGTGGCCGTGATGTATCTCGGCCTCGCCATCATGGTCGTGATCTTCTGGCTGATCCTGCTTGCGATCGGCGAGAAGCCGATCGCGGTGACCAAGGCGGTGATGGAGCCGATGCTGCTGGCATTCTCCACCCGCTCCTCGGAGGTCACGCTGCCGCTCCACATGGAGAAGCTGCAGGCGATGGGTGTGCCGAACCGGATCGTCTCGGTGGTGCTGCCGCTCGGTTACGCCTTCAACCGCGACGGTGCGATCATGTACTTCGCGCTTGCCGTGACATTTCTGGCCGAGGCCTATGGCGTGACACTGACCTGGTCGACGCTCCTGACCATCGTGATGGTCACCACCATCGCCAGCAAGGGCAGCGCCAACGTTCCCTCCGGCGGCCTCGTCGCCATCGCCATGGTGTTGTCGGCGATCGGCCTGCCGGTCGAGGCGCTCGCGATCATCGCCGGCGTCGATGCCTTCCTCGACATGGGCCGTACTGCGATCAACGTGTTCGGCAACACGGTTGCGGTGAAGCTGGTGCAGCGCTTTGGCGGCGAGCTTCCCGTCGAGACGCCGGAAGCTGCGCCGTTTGCGCTGAAGACCCAGGACGCATGATGAGCTCAGCCCATCCACAGTGCGCGGCCGAGATCGTCGACCTGCGCAGCGATACCGTGACATTGCCGACGGATGCCATGTTCGAGGCGATGCGCAGTGCGCCGCTCGGCGACGACAGCCGCGACGGCGATCCGACCGTGCGCGCGCTCGAGCAGAAGGCGGCCGATCTGGCCGGCAAGACCGCGGCCTTGTTCGTGCCGAGCGGCACCATGGGAAATCTGCTGGCAATGCTTGCGCATGGGGGGCGGGGCGGGGAGGTGTTTTCCGACGCCGGCGCGCATCTGTTCAATTCGGAGATCGGCAGCGTGGTGACGGTGGCGGGCCTGGTGCCGCGACCGATCCCGAGCCATCGCGGCGCGATGCAGGAGGAGCCGCTGGCGCAGGCCATCAGCGCCACCGCATCGGCGGGACGGCCGCGACCGGCGCTGATCTGGATGGAGACCACTCACAATGGTGCCGGCGGCGCCGTGCTGCCGCTGGCGCACATGGCGCGGGTTCATGCACTCGGCCGCAGCAACGGCATTGCCGTCCATGTCGACGGGGCGCGTCTGTTCAACGCGGCCGTGGCGCTCGGGGGGAGCGCCCAGCAGATTGCCGCGCATGCCGACAGCTTGATGTTCTGCGTCTCGAAGGGACTGAGCGCGCCGATCGGCAGCCTGCTGGTCGGCGATGCCGCCCTGATTGCGCAAGCGCGGGCATTCCGCCGCTTCATCGGCGGCAACATGCGCCAGGCCGGTGTGATCGCCGCCGCCGGCCTCGTCGCGCTCAACAGCATGATCGCGCGTCTGCGCGACGATCATGAGGCGGCTCAACGACTCGCACGCGGGCTGGCGTGGCTCGACCCGGCGCTCGCCGAGCCCGGCCATGTGCAGACCAACATCCTGCGCATCGATACGTCGGGCAGCGCGCAGAGTGCAGCCGAGTGGGCATCGCGCCTCAAAGCGCACGACATCCTGGTGCAGGCCAGCGGCGCAAGCCAACTTCGCCTTGTCACGCATCGCCATATCGATCGTGCGGCGGTCGAGCGGACGCTGGCGGCGTTTGCGGCGGTCGCGCCGAAGGCGTGATGCGTCACCAGACTTGTCCTTCTCACGCGTCATTGAGGGAAATCCCCCATTCGTGATTTCGCACGTCGGGCTTACCTTTGCCGGACCGCAACACGACGAGAGAGGATATCTCGATGTCCGAGCAATCCCAGGACAAGCGTCCCGTAGCCGATCCGGCGGAGAACAACGCCTTTTTTCCGTCGCCTTACTCGCTTGGGCAGTTCACCTCGGCCAAGTCGGATCTCTCCGGCGCGGACTATCCCAACGCCTACAAGGGCGGCCGCTGGAAAATTCTGATGATCGCCGCCGACGAGCGCTATCTGCTGTTGCAGAACGGCACGATGTTCTCGACAGGCAATCATCCGGTCGAGACCTTGTTGCCGATGTATCACCTCGACAAGGCCGGCTTCGAATTCGACATCGCGACCGTGTCCGGCAATCCGGTCAAGTTTGAGCTCTGGGCGTTCCCGAAGGAGGACGACGCGGTCAAGAGCATCTACCAGAAATATCTCGGCAGGCTGAAGCAGCCGCTCAAGCTCTCCGACGTGATCGAAAACAAGCTGGGCAAGGATTCAGACTACGTCGCGGTGTTCATTCCGGGCGGCCATGGGGCGCTGATCGGTCTTCCCGAAAGCCTCGATGTGAAGGCCACTCTGAAATGGGCGCTCGACAACGACAAGCATATCATCTCGCTCTGCCATGGCCCGGCGGCGCTGCTGGCGTCCGCGGTCGGCGAGGCCAAGGGCGACTATCCCTTCAAGGGCTACAAGATCTGCGCATTCCCCGACGCCATCGATCGCACGACGCCCGATACAGGCTACATGCCGGGCGCGCTGACCTGGGCCTTCGGCGAACAGCTGCAGGCGCTCGGCGTCGAGATTCTGAACGAGGACATCACCGGCAAGACGTATCAGGATCGCAAGCTGATCACCGGTGACAGTCCGTTCGCCGCCAACAATGTCGGCAAGGCGGCCGCAAAGGCCTTGCTCGATACGCTCGGCGGGCGTTGAAGCCAACGGTTAGGCAGGCGGCGAGGCGAACCCACCACGCCACCCGCTCGGCTTGCAGGTCTATTCGGGTTGAGGGAAACTCCTCAACACGCTTGGCCGCTCACGGCCGGGCTTGCCGAAACTCGATGGCATCGACATGGACCGTTACATCGAAGCCGTGGTTGCGATCGAGGGCAGTGAGAGCTTGTCCGCGATCCAGTCGGCTGTGCGGTCGACCAGCGTGCCGCTTGGCTACGACCGGTTCGTGATGTTCTCGGCGTCGCCGGCGCGTGAGGATCTGGTTGACAGCATCTACTGGGTCGAGGGCGACTGGTTCGGCAAGGGCGTGACGGTCGATGCCGAGACCTATGTCCGGCATTGCCCGGTGACGCGCAATTTCCTCAATGTGGATGAGCCGTTTTTCTGGACCAAGGTGATGTCGGCGCGCGGTGAGAAATACCGCGTGGTGCGCACACCGCGCGGACCGGGTTTCCACGGATTGCAGGTCCCGGTGTTCGGGCGCACCGGGCTCGAAGGTGCGATGAGCTTCGCCGGGACGCGGATCGATGCGTCGGCGCGGACACGCGCGGTGCTGACCATGATCGGCGCCGCGGCCTTCCGCGCCGCCCGACGGCTGATCGAAGCGCACGAGCCGAACGGTGCGTCGAGCCTGTCGCCGCGCGAGCGTGAAGTGTTGCGCTGGGTCGCCGCAGGCCGGCGGCAGGCCGATATAGCGGCCTCGCTCGGGCTGTCGGAACGCACGGTCGAGAACCATCTGCGACGGGTGCGGCTTCGGCTGGGTGTCGCGACAACGGCGCAAGCCATCCGGCTCGCGATCCGCAGCGGCGAGATCGAGGTTTGAGGCGCTTGCGAGCGGACCGTAGCGGGAGCGGACGAGCAACAGCGGCGGCTCAGTGTTTCTTCGCCGCCGTCGCCTTGGTCTTCGGCGTGTGCTTGCGCGCGGCAATCCGCGTCAGCGCATCCGCAAACGTGCGTGCGGCGGGGCCGAGCGGTTCGTCGAGCCGGTGCGCGAGATAGGCTTCCATCGCGAGTGCGGCGTTGCGGCCGAGCGCGCCGGTTTCGACCCGCACCAGGCGACGCTCCCTGAGGTCGCGCGACACCTGCCAGAGCGGCAGCCGGCCCCAGCCGAGCCCGGCGAGGATCATGGCGTGCTTGGTGTCCTGATTGCTCACCCGGCAGATCTGCGGCGAGAGCACACCGAAGCTGCGGCCCTCCGACAGCGGCGTCGGATCCGACAGCACGATCTGCAAATGATCGGCGAGGTCGGCGACGGTCTTGCGACCGCGACGCGCGAGCGGATGGCTTGCGGATGCGACGGCGACCATCTGCACCGCGCAGATGGCGTCGAGCGCGAGGCGGGGATCGCGAAAATCCTCGCCGACGGTCACGGCGAGCGCGCTGCGCCGTTCGGTCAGGGCGGCGATCGGCCCACCCATCGGTTCGACTGCAAGCCGAACGCTCACGGACGGATAGGCGGCCCGCATCTCCGTCAGCGCCGCGCCGACGGCGGCGATCGGAAACAGCGTGTCGACGACGAGCGCAAGTTCCGACTCCACCCCTTCGCCGAGGCCGTGGGCCCGCGCCCGCATCGCGTCGACGCGGAGCAGGATGTCGCGCGCGTTGCCGAGCAACGCCTTGCCTTCGGCCGTCAGCGCCGGGCGATGGCTGGAGCGATCGAACAGCATGAGGCCGAGCTCGGCCTCGAGATTGGCGACCGCGTGGCTGACCGCGGACTGCACCCGCGCCAGCCTGGTCGCGGCGGCGCGAAAGCTGCCGCTCTCGGCGATGGCGACAAAGACCCGGATCTGATCGAGCGTGAGGTTATCGAGCATGATCTATGAAATCGATCAATTGGATGCAAAACATATCACTCCTGTCGATGGCCTGGAAACGCTATTTGTCATGGGTTGAGCAGGGGTAGTGAACGCATGACGATCGAGACGGCCGTGGTGCAGCAGAGCGAGACGAAGCGATGGGCGACGGTTGCCATCGTGATGGGCTGCGGGATCGGCGCCGCCCTGCAGGTCGGGAAGGTGCCGATCGCCGCGTCGATGTTGCAGCAGAGCCTCGGCATCGACCTCGCCGCGGTCGGAACGGTCGCAGGTGTCTTTGCGGTGTTAGGGCTGGTCGGCAGCGTCCCGGCTGGCGTCGTGATCGCCGCGGTTGGTACGCGCAGGGTGTTGCTATGCGGGCTGGCCTCGATCGCGCTCGGTGCGGCTTCGGGCGCGCTGGCGCCGCAGCTTACAGTGCTCGTGGCATCACGCCTGCTGGAAGGGCTCGGCTTCCTGCTGGTGATGGTCGCAGCGCCCGCATTGCTCGATCGTGTCGTCGATGTCGGCGCGCGCGACGTCACCATGGCGGTGTGGAGCTGCGTGATGCCGTTCGGGATCGCGCTGGCGTTGGTCGCCGGTCCGATGTTCGGGAGCTGGCGCGCGATCTGGTGGGCCAGCGCTGCTTTTGCCGCCGTGCTGTTCGTGCTCGTCGGCATCTTCGTGCCGGGCGTGGCATCGCGGACCGGCCCGGCGCGCACCGGGCTGTTGCAGGAGGCGACCGCGCTGGCGCGTCGGCGCACCCCGGCGCTGCTGATGGTGCTGTTTGCGCTTTACAGCCTGATGTTCTTTGCGCTGTTCAGCTTCCTGCCGATCCTTTTGACCGAGCGGCTCGGCGTCTCCAGCCAGAGCGCCGGCGGGCTCAGTGCCTTGGCGGCGGCCGGCAACGTCGTCGGCAATCTCACCGCAGGCAAGCTGCTCGCGCGCGGCGCGAGCCGCACCCTGCTGATCGCCGTGGCCGCAATCGTGATGGGCGCCTCCGCGCTCGGAATTTTCCTGCCGGCGCTCGGCGGGTGGGGGGCATTCCTTCTGTGCCTGCTGTTCTCCGCGACCGGCGGACTGATCCCCGCGACATTGCTTGCGACCGCACCCGCGGCGGCGCGCTCGGCGGCGATGGTGCCGGTCATGATGGGGCTCTTGATGACGGGCAGCAATTTCGGCCAGGTGACCGGGCCGATTGCGGTCGGCACGGTGGTCTCGGCGTGGGGCTGGGGCGCGGCCTCCGTCATGGTGGTTGCGGCGGCAATCCTTGCCGGCCTCGCGGCATGGATGCTCGCGCGCGGCGATCACAACCGCGTGGGTGAGGCAAGGGGCCCGGCTTGACGCCGGGGGCGTGGCGGTCGAAGGAGTGATCAGTCTCTCACGCCAACGACAACAGGAAAGTTTCATGACACGCGTGCGCTGTATCACCGAAATGGGCATGGGCGTCGACGTTCACGGCCGCGACGCCACCAAGGCCGCCAAGCGGGCGGTCTCGGACGCGATCCGCCATTCCAGCCTCGGCTTCTTCCGCATGCTCGGCAAGACCGCCAACGACATGTTCGTCGATGTCACGATCGCCGTGCCGAATCCCGAAGATGTCGATATCGAAGCGGTCGCCAGGGAACTGCCCTATGGCACCAAGACGGTGAAGGCGATCGGGGGCGGGCTCGAGATTCCGTCCGATCTCGGCAACGATCCGATCCTGATCGCGAACGCCGCCGTCATCGTCAGCTTCGACGACGGCAAGGGCGCCTGATCGGCCAGATGCGCGTATCGGGCTCGCCAACGAGCCCGCAACCAATCAAAGGGTGGAAATCATCGTGACCCAGGACAACGCGACCAAGGACAGCAGCGAATATTGGAAGCGAGCCCGCGTCGAGTTGCGTGCGGCCGGCTTCGAGCCCGACCGCGCCATCGCGACCAACGCCGTGGTCACGATTGCGAGCGCCTACACCAATGCGCATCGCTGCAACAACCGGGTGCGGACCATCACCGATCTCCTGGTCGAGCTGCTCGCCGAACGCGGCGGGCAGGGGCTGATTGTCGGCGCGCCGGCTGTGTCGGATGCGCTGACCCAGGGATCACCGACCGCTGGTTATAGTTTGGTGTCGCGTGACGTCGTCGCCGATTGCTTCGAGATCGGCCACTATGCCCATCACGGCGATGCGATGATCGTGATCTCCGGTTGCGACAAGACCGGTGCCGCGGCGCTGATGCCGCTGGCGCGCACCAATGCGTTTGGCCTCGTGCTCTATCCCGGCACCAGCTCGCCGGGGCGGGTGTCGTTCGGTGCGTGGGCCGCCCAGGGCGAAAACCTCACCATCATGGACTATGCCGAGGGCCGGGCCGCGCACGAGGCCGGCCGGATCTCGGCGGACGAGATGCTCGAGCTCGAGCGCAATGTAATGCCGGGCAGCGGCACCTGCGGTGCGATGTTCACCGCCAACACGATGAGCACGATCGCGGAGGCGATCGGCATGATGCTGCCGCGCGGTGCCTCGCATCCGGCCGACTACGGCGCCGGCAAGGATATTCATGCCGACGTGCGTGCCCAGGCCCGCGCCTCGGTCGATGCGCTGTACCGGCTGATGGCGGCAGGCATCCGGCCACGCGACATCATGACCGAACGCGCCTTCGACAATGCGATCGCGACGGTCTATGCGATGGGCGGTTCGACCAACATGTATTTGCATCTGCTCGCGGTGGCGCGCGAGGCGCAGGTGCCGATCACGATCGAGCGCGTGCAGGCGGTGGGCGAGCGGATTCCGCTGCTCGCCAATTTGCAGCCGCATGGTCCGTTCGCGATGGGCAGCCTGCATGCGATCGGCGGCGTGCCGGTGGTGATGAAGGAATTGCTGCGCAACGGCCTGCTGCATGGTGACGTCATGACGGTGACCGGCAAGACGCTGGCGGAGAATCTCGCCGCGGTGCCGACGCTGGACGAGATGGCACGTCAGGAGGTCGTTTCGCCGGTGTCGAATCCGGTGGCGCCGCCGAACCGGCATATAAGTGTGCTCAAGGGCAATATCGCTCCCGAAAGCTGCCTCTTGAGGCTGTCGGGCAAGACGCTGGAGAAGGGCGTCTTCCGCGGCACGGCGCGGGTGTTCGACTCCGAGGCCGATACCATGGCGGCGATCCGCGCCGGCTCGATAAAGCCCGGCACCGTCATCGTGGTGCGAAATGTCGGTCCGGTCGGCGGCCCCGGCATGCCGGAAATGGTGATGCTGACGATCCAGCTGCAGGGTCGCGGTCTTGGCGAGGACGTTGCGCTGATCACCGACGGCCGCTTCTCCGGGGTCTCGCACGGCATCCTGATCGGGCACATCTCGCCCGAGGCGGCGCGCGGCGGACCGATCGCGGCGGTGCGCGATGGTGACATCATCGTGATCGATCCGGTGGCGCGGACCCTGAATGTCGAGCTCTCCGCCGATGAGATCGCGAGCCGCATGGCCGCCTGGCGCGCGCCGCAGTACACTGTGCGGCCGGGATCGGTGCACGACAAATACACAAGGCTGGTGTCATCGGCCCATTACGGGTGCGTGCTCTGACGGTCCGGTGCACGGAGATCGGTGAGGGCGGCGGCACGCTAGCCGCCGCCGCTGAAATAATCCGGCTTGCCGGTGGTCCAGGTCTCGCCCCAATGCTGGCCGCCGCCGTCGACGGTCAGCATCTCGCCGGTGATGAATTTGCCCGACGGCGCGGCGAGGTAGACGGCGGCTTCCGCGATGTCCCACGGGGTGCCCGGGCGCATCATCGGATTGGAGCGCGGATAGGCGGCGCGCGCCGACTCGCTGTAGACGTTCCAGCCCTCGGTCTCGATCGCGCCGGGCGCGATGCAGTTGATGCGGATGTGCAGCGGCGCCCATTCGACCGCGAGCGCGCGCGACAGCCCGATCACGCCGGAGCGCGCCGCGATCGAGTGGGCGATGCCGTAGAGCCCGTGGGTCGTGACCACGACGATATTGACGATGCTGCCGGGATGCGCGCGGTCGCGCCAGCGCTGCGCCGCGGCCTGCATCATGTACCAGGTGCCGTTGAGATTGGTGTTGATCACCGCATTCCAGCCCTTGATCGAGACATCGATCGCGGCTTGCGGGAACTGGCCGCCGGCGCTGTTGACGAGGTGATCGACGCGGCCATGCTCGGTCCACAGCGTATCGAACGTCGCGTTGACCGCGTCGGCATCCCTGATGTCGGCGACATGCGCGGACGCCTTCAGGCCACGATGGCCGAGATGATCGACCAGCGCATCGAGCTTGTCGGCATTACGGCCGACCACGACGACATGGGCGCCGAGCCTGGCGAACAGCCATGCGATGGCACGGCCGATGCCGCCGGCACCGCCGGACACGACGACCACCTGACCGGCCAGCGCATCGGCTGCGAACACGGTCGGATGTGCTGCGAGCTCGTCGTCGGAGAGGCCGAGCTTTGTGCCTGTCGCTTGATCGTTCCCTTGATCGTTCATGGCCGGTTGCAGACCTTGCGGCTTTCACTTGGCTCCGTACATTAGCCACCCAACAACAACCGTGCAAAGAATGTCGACATGACCGACCTCTCAGCTTTCCCCATCACAAAGCGCTGGCCGGCCCAGCATCCGGACCGCCTGCAGCTCTATTCGCTGCCGACGCCGAACGGCGTGAAGGTCTCGATCATGCTCGAGGAGATCGGGCTGCCCTACGAGGTGCATCTGGTCGACTTCAACAAGGACGACCAGAAGACGCCGGAGTTCCTGTCGCTGAACCCGAACGGCAAGATCCCGGCGATCCTCGATCCCAACGGTCCCGGCGGCAAGCCGCTGCCGTTGTTCGAATCCGGCGCCATCCTGCAATATCTCGCCGAGAAGACCGGCAAGCTGCTGCCTCAGGATGCGGCGCGTCGCTACCAGGCGATCCAGTGGGTGCATTTCCAGATCGGCGGCATCGGGCCGATGTTCGGCCAGGTCGGCTTCTTCCACAAATTCGCCGGCAAGGACTATGAGGACAAGCGGCCGTTGCAGCGCTACGTCGCGGAGTCCGCGCGCCTGCTCGGCGTGATGGAGACGCATCTCGCCGGACGGCAATGGTTCATGGACGATGAATACTCCATCGCCGACATCTCGATGCTCGGATGGGTGCGCAATCTGATCGGCTTCTACGGCGCGCGCGAGCTGGTCGAATTCGACCGGTTCACCCACGTCGCGGCCTGGCTCGAGCGCGGTCTCAAGCGGCCGGCGGTGGAACGCGGGCTGAATATCCCGAAGCGCGCCTAACCCCGCTTCAACAGCTCATACACGACCGGATTGTCGGCGCAGGCGCCGAAGCCGCATTCGAGCAAGGTCGAGAGCACGTTCAGTGCCGTCAGCCCGACCACCAGCCACACCGCTCCTTGCGCGAACCTGCCGGGCGCGGCGACTTGTGCTGCGCGGTGATCGAACTGGCGGTCGAACAGCAGCATCGCGGCGAGCAGGATGATCGCTGCGATGAACCCGATCAGCGCCCACGTATAATAGTGATAGCCGAGCAGCGCCGACCCGTAGCCGGCGTCACCGGGCAGGATGTGCAGCAGCACCTGCCTTGTCGAGACCGCGGCACCGAGGACCGCGGTCAGCAGCGACAAGCCATAATGGCTCGGCCGCGGTCCGAAGCGGATGTTCAGGATCGGTCCGATCGCCAGCAGCGCAAACAGGGTGCGCTGCAACAAGCACAGCGGGCAGGGCAGCTCGTGCAGCAGCAGTTGCGCCGCAAAGGCTGCGGCGAGCAGCAGCGCCAGGCCGTAAAGCGCGAGGGCATTGAGGGTCACCGCCTGGGTATCGGTCATGGCCGGCCTCAGAACGACAAAGTGAGACGGTCGGTGGCGTGGTGCAGCAACGTTGCGACGCAAGCGACCAGGATCACCGCGAACAATCCGATCGCGACGGGACGCGGACCACGCCAGGCCACCAGCATGGCGATGGTGATGGCGAGAAACAGTACGGTGAATTCCATCCTCAGCCTCCGGGGTGCGAGCCGGTCGTAGTCTATGACAGATTCGTGTGCGCGCGCGGCGGCCGCGAATGGGCATTGTCGCTTGCGCGCGGCTCCGCCAAGATGGCATCACCAGTCGAGTTCTTTTCCAGCCCGGGGCACCTCATGACCACAGACGCGATCAAGCCCGCCGCCCATCACCAGCATCAGCCCTGGTACAAGGTCCTTTACGTCCAGGTGCTGATCGCGATCTTCGCGGGGGTCCTGATCGGGCATTTCTATCCTGATCTCGGCAAGGCATTGAAGCCGCTCGGCGACGGGTTCATCGCGCTGATCAAGATGATGATCGCGCCGGTGATCTTCTGCACCGTGGTCCACGGCATCTCCTCGATGGGCGATCTCAAGCGTGTCGGCCGGGTCGGGTTGAAGACCCTGATCTATTTCGAGGCGGTGTCCACGGTCGCGCTCGCATTCGGCCTGATCGTTGGCGAATTGCTGCAACCGGGTCGAGGGTTCAACATCGATCCGTCCACGATTGATCCGAAGTCGGTCGCCACTTACGTGACGCAGGCCAAGGAGCAGGGCATCGTCGCCCATCTGATGGCGATCATCCCGGACAGCTATCTCGGTGCGGTGGCACGCGGCGACCTGCTGCAGGTGCTGCTGATCTCGATCCTGTCAGGGTTTGCCATCGCGCTGATGGGGCCGGCCGGCGAGCCGATATCGGCGGCGATCGACAAGGCGGCCAAGATGTTCTTTGGCATTATCCGCATCATCGTCCGCGTCGCACCGCTCGGCGCGTTCGGCGCGATGGCCTTCACGGTCGGTGCTTACGGCCTTGGTTCGCTCGCAAATCTGGCAGCGTTGATCGCTACCTTCTATCTCACCAGCATCCTGTTCGTGCTGATCGTGCTCGGCGCGATCGCGCGGCTGGCGGGCTTCTCGATCATCCGCTTCATCGCCTATATCAAGGACGAGCTCCTGATCGTGCTCGGCACCTCGTCGTCGGAGACGGTGCTGCCGCAGTTGATCCAGAAGATGGAGCATCTCGGCGCCTCGCGCTCGGTGGTCGGCCTCGTGGTGCCGACCGGCTACAGCTTCAATCTCGACGGCACCAATATCTACATGACGCTGGCGACGCTGTTCCTGGCGCAGGCCACCAACACGCATCTGACGATCTGGCAGGAGCTCGGCATTCTCGGCATTGCCATGATCACCTCGAAGGGCGCCTCCGGTGTCACCGGGGCCGGCTTCATCACGCTCGCCGCGACGCTGTCGATCGTGCCCGACATTCCGATCCAGTCGATCGCCATCCTGGTCGGCATCGACAAGTTCATGAGCGAGTGCCGCGCGCTGACGAATCTGGTCGGCAACGGCGTCGCCTGTATCGTGATCAGCCTCTCCGAAGGCGAGCTCGACAAGGATGCGTTGCACGAAACCATGGCGCATCCGATCCAACTCGGCGAGGCGCTGGAGCCGGGCGGGAGCGGCTAGGGCAGTATGAAGTGAAGGGGCCGTCGAAGGAGGCGCTGTCAAAATATCGAAAACAACCCCATGCACAGTAGCCGGCGGCGGTCGGCTGTTGACCAGGCCGCTTGACACGTCGGGCAAATCAGGGATATATTTCTAATATTCCGAAATCGCGCGAGCTTCTGCAATCGACTCTCCCGCATCGCGGGCGGAGAGGGAACGCGCCTTGTTCGCGGCCGCAGCTCACCTTTGCGAGTTAGTACGTCCAGCCCAATCCAGGAGCGCCTAAGCATGCTCACCGTCTATGGCGAAGGTCGCGGCTTCCGTGTTGTTTGGCTGCTCGAGGAACTGGGATTGGCCTATCGGCTGCGCCCGGTCGATCTGCTCGCGGTCGACAATGATCGCGACTTCCTCGCCATCAACCCGGCCGGCTTCATTCCCGTATTGCAGGACGGCGAGACGATCATGGTCGAATCGATTGCGATTCTTCAGTACCTGCTCGCCCGCCACGGCTCAGCATCGCTTGCCGTCGCCCCTGATGATCCCGCCTTCGCGTCCTACCTGCAATTTCTCCATTTGGGCGAGGCCGGTCTCGCCGGGCCGATGAACGCCGTCATTGTCGGTCGCCAACTGGCGCCCGCAGCCGAGCGAGATGTCCGGGTGACCGGCTGGGCGCTCGAGACCTTCGAGAGCCGGCTGGGGTTCGTGATCCGCCGCCTCGCGGATTGCCCCTATCTCGCGGGCGACCGCTTCACTGCTGCCGACATCTCGGTGAGCTATGCGCTGCTGCTCGGCCTGCGGACCGGCAACTACGTTCCCGGTTCTGTCGAGCGGGACTATCTCGCCCGCACGACGGCACGTCCTGGCTACATCAGGGCGATGGAAAGCTGCCAGGCCACCAAGGCTTGGGCGGCGAGATCACCGGGATTGTAGTGCTCGCTTCAAATCGGCCGTGGCTCCGCGCTTGCAAGTCTACTGCGTAGGCCGTGTACTCGTTGAGCGGCTGGCGCCCGATGTCCGCTAACAGCTGCGCAAATGCGGACGTCTCCCGAGATCGCCGAAGGGCCAACAGCGGAATCGCCCGAGCCGATCACTTTGCTCGTTTCCAAGTGACGTCGACCACATCGCTACCCGAAGGACGGACGGTCAGCGTTAGTTGGTCCTCGGCAATCGTCACGAGGCGCTTCTGATCGGTGCCATTCCAGTTTGGGAAAGAGCTCCCCTCGACGTGAATTGTGATGCTACGATCTGCCTCGCTGGTCGAATATGTTCCGAAATAGGTTATCGTTCCGTCGGCCGTATCCTTGTTTTCTTCTGGCGTACCTTGCCACAAGGCGTTGCTCGCATACTTCGGGCGTTCTGACTTCATCACCGTGATGATGTAGTGTCCATCCGCATCGAAGAACGCAATACCCTTCGGGCCAGTCCCGTAACGCCTGACGATCGTGCCGTCAGCCTTCTTCTGCTCCCAAGCGATCAGGGTCCACGTACCGATTAGCTGCTGCTTGACTGACTGCATCTGACCTATCGCGCCGGATGTCATGGTGAACACTCCAAGAGCCGTGATCGAGCACGCGGCGAGAATCGCCCGCAACCTCATCGGTCTCTCCCCTAAGCGAGTTCGCAATCTTGTGATGTTAGCATGGGTGCAGCCAATCGAGGTAGGCAGACGTTCTGGTCGGCGTGTCCGCATTGGGTCAAAGCTGCCAAAGACGGCTGACCGCCCCGACGTCCGCTGTTGGCCCAGAAGCAGACCAAATCGCATTTCAAGGTTTGGCCCACTCCGGGCCAGTGCCGTAAGGCGGCACTCACGGGCACTGAACTCGCTTTTCATGCACTTTGCGGTGCTAAAAAGGGCCGTTTGCTTTTGCGCGAATTCTTTGGACCACGCGTGCATGTCTGCTCTCGCGACTGCTTCCAACATAATCCCGCGCACAGGATCGTCTCGAAGCGTTCCGAGAACGATACCCTGTCCGACGCCAACGCGGGTACAGCCTCCGATGTAGACAAATATCCTCAAGTACTTGGCATCGATCGATCCCCTAATCACTCGATCAACTCGCGCGTTCATTACGATCGTCTGGTTGCCACGCGCGTCGCCTACTTGCGTCTCGTCATAGATCGTTGCTTCTATGACGACCGGTGCGTCGATGTCGGTCGGGACGTGCTCGAATACGATCCCGCGTTCGAAGCTTGGCCCCAGACAGGCAAATGCGCTGGTGCAAAGGGTGCAACAGGCAGCCAGAGAAACCGCCCATGTGCGCATATAGGCAAGCCAGTTATTGATCATTACAAGAGAATGACAACTCGCTGCGATGTCCGCTTCGGGTCACCAACGTCGCCCTCTGCAATAGACGTCGGCCTGTCGATTTCCACTATGCTCCGTTAGCGACCAACGGCGCGTGGCGGTGCAATATGTCGCGAAGGGCCAAACTCAGACAAAAGGTTCGGAGACAGGCGGTCTGCTCACTGGCCCGGTTGGGCAGGTGGGCTGGGCCAATCCGATCGCAGATTGTTCGGGTTATTCCGATCGAATAAGTCCTGCCTAATAAGGCCGCTCGGGCGAGG
>NZ_VKHP01000179.1 GCF_010811875.1 Bradyrhizobium uaiense | reverse complement strand
CTCGGCATCAAGCTCGAGAACGTCACGCTGCAGATGCTCGGTCGCGCCAAGAAGGTGATGATCGACAAGGAAAACACCACGATCGTCAACGGCGCCGGCAAGAAGGCCGACATCGACGCCCGCGTTGCCCAGATCAAGGCGCAGATCGAGGAAACCACCTCGGACTACGACCGTGAGAAGCTGCAGGAGCGTCTCGCCAAGCTCGCGGGCGGCGTCGCGGTGATCCGCGTCGGCGGCGCGACCGAAGTCGAGGTGAAGGAGCGCAAGGATCGCGTTGATGACGCGATGCATGCGACCCGTGCGGCCGTCGAGGAAGGCATCGTCCCGGGCGGCGGCGTCGCCCTGCTCCGTGCTTCCGAGCAGCTCAAGGGCCTGCGCACCAAGAACGACGACCAGAAGACCGGCGTCGAGATCGTGCGCAAGGCGCTGTCGGCTCCGGCTCGCCAGATCGCGATCAACGCCGGTGAAGACGGCTCCGTCATCGTCGGCAAGATCCTCGAGAACAAGACCTACAATTACGGCTTCGACTCCCAGACCGGCGACTACGCCGACCTGGTCAAGAAGGGCATCATCGACCCGACCAAGGTCGTCCGTACCGCGATCCAGAACGCAGCCTCGGTTGCCGCGCTGCTGATCACCACGGAAGCCATGGTTGCCGAGCTGCCGAAGAAGAACGCCGGCGGCCCCGCAATGCCTCCGGGCGGCGGCATGGGCGGCATGGACTTCTAAGTCCAGCCACTCAGGGCAATCCACGAAATGCAAAACCCCGGCAGCGATGCCGGGGTTTTTGTTTGGGGCAGCCGGCCGGGCACTTGTTGCAGCGCGCTTGATGTCGGTGGTCTGCGCGACCTGGCGCCGGAGAAGGCACGCTGCTGCTCTCGGCAGCGTTCACTTATGCACAGCACTCCCCATAAACCCATGTTAGTTCGGGTTGACATTCTCAAAATAATTATCGGCGAGAGTCGCAAACCGAACCGACAGTCTCGGCCTCGTCCCGCACAATAAGCTCGGGACAGGTTCGAAGTTCACTCAAAAATCTGAATCGAGCACGGAGCGTCAGCTCCCGTGACGCGGGCAAGCGTTGCGGAGAATGCTTGCGCTTGAGAGGGAGGCTGTGCGGTGAGCGAAAGCCAAATGAAAGTCACCGTGAAGGGCACGCGTCTCTTCGAGATGCCGCTGTCGAGCCACCGGTTCGACCAGACAGGCGCGACGAAAGCCCGCGAACCCGCCACGAAACGATTTGCCGAGGTGCTTCGCCAAGCCGCCTGAAGAAGCGGCGTTCAACTCACATCGAGGATTCGTTTGAGGAGGGATCTGGCCGGTTGGAAAAGCCCAGTGACGAGCATGCAGCCCCCACTGCCCAATGCTCTGTCAACCGCCGCAGGTGCGCGATGCCCCCAACTACCCCGCACCGAGCTGAGGCCAATCCAACCGGCCGGAGCTTTTCTGCAAGAGCAAGAAAATATGGGAGGGAAGCTCACATGGGCATGGTCATGGTCAAATGTCCGCAAACCGGGCACGCGATTTCCACCGGAATCAAAACCGATCGCGAGAGCTTTCGACGCAGTACGGTGTTCTTCTCGCGCACCCCTTGCCCATTTTGCCGCGCCGATCATGCCTGGTTTGCGGGGGACGCCTGGGTCGACGAGCCGAGCATCCGCGTGCGGCGACGCCGCAGCGCCGGTTTACCGGCCTGAAACCGGCCACCACTCTTGATGATCGCGATGGAGGGACACCATGGCGCATGCGCAGAACTCAACGGAAACGTCTGCCTGGCTGCTGCAGGCCAAGGACTTTCTCCATGAAGCACGACGGCTGAAGCCGGGCCCAAAGCGCAATGAATTGCGCGAGACGGCGCAGGTGCTGCGCGAGATTGCGAAGCTCGAGGCGGCAGCCTCCTCCGCGCGGAAGCGCGATCGTCGGCGAGCAAGCTGACCGCGCCGGGAACGCGCTCACACGGTGTCGTCCGCCTCGATTTCCGAGATGCGGGGATCGTCGGCCGGAGCCATTCCTCGAGCTCGAGCCTTGTCACCCGAGAAGATCTCCTCGGCCTCAAGACGCATGACGCGATGGCATTCGCACGCCGCCGCTACCAGCCGCGCCCGGTCGATCTCGATCCGGCCTCGTTGCTCGGACCTGATCGCACCGCGCTTGCGCAGATTGCCCATCAGCAACGTCACCGTTGTTCGCCGCACGCCCAGGATTTGCGACAGCGCGTGCTGGGTCAACGGGAGGACGTCGCTGTCGACGCGCTCGCGAAGCTGGAGCAGCCAGCGCGCCATCCGCGCCTCGACCGGGTGGAGCGCATTGCAGGCGGAGCCAAGCTGAAACTGGATCAGCATCGCTCTGACGTGCTTTTGGATCGCCTGCCGGATCCCGGGACTGCGGCCGAAAGCGGCATGAAAGCGCGACGCGGGAACTCGCGAGGCCATACCAGCAGCACGGACGACTGCGGTGATGCCTGACGGTGACGCTCCGAGCACCGAAAGGCTGCCCACGGCCCCTTCGTTTCCGACCACACCGGTCGCGACCGTGTGCCCATCCGCCATGTCGATCATCAACAAGATCGCCCCGCTGTGGGGAAAGAAGACGTAGTCGATCTCGTCGCCGGCGCGCGCCAGGACCTCATCCTGTTCGAGCGCGACAATCTCCAGCTCGGGCCTCAGGAGGTCCAAATCCGCCGGCGACAATGTTGCGAGAAGACGATTACGACTTCCGCCGGAAATGCTCACCTGCGGGAACTCGTGATGTAGGGTCGCACAGCAAACTCACTCGAACACAGGCCAACAACAAATTCCAAACGCTTGACCGCGCGGCGGAATTCTCTGCGACACGATCCGAAATAGTTAGATGCAAATGCGCCGCCGGACGCAACAGCAAAATGCGCATGGTCGCACCGTAAAACTTCGGGGACCCAAGAGTTCCAGTTTTCGAACCTCGCAAGCGCCGCGCCCGACGGTCTGACCGCTCCAATGCGTCGCCAGTCAAGACGCGCGCGAGCGGTGGTCAGGCCGCCAACGCGCCTGCGTGAGCAGTTCCTGTGCGTCGTCGATTTCGGCAAGATCGAGCGCCGCATCGAAGCCGGCGAGCACCGGCGACAACAATTGAGACATCTCGTCTGCCCGGCCGCTGCGACTGCAAAGACGTGCAAGCCCCAGCGCGCTGCGCAATTCGAAAGTCTTCGTCTGCTGCCTTCGCGCAATCTCAATGGCGCGGTGGAAGGCCTCCTCGGCGCCGGAAATGTCGGGGGTGTCGCGACGCGACCGCAGCTCGCCCAGCACGCGGTACAGCTCGGCATCCAGCCAGTGCTGCCCGGATTGCTCCGTCGCGTCGATCAGCTCGTTGACGATGTCGAGTCCCGCCTCGACATGCCCGGCCTCAGCATTCGCCACCGCGATCTGCAATCCCCAGAACGGATCACAGAGGTAGCAGTCGTTCTCGTGAAGCAATGTCCAGCCGCGCTGCATCTCCGCGAGACCTGCCGCCAGGTCGCCGGCACGCCACTTCGCCAAACCATTGAGGTAGGTGCCGGCGGCGACATACAGCGGCATGGTGTGATCCTGCGCCAGTCCCAACGCGAGGATCGTCTCGGTCTGCCGCAACCGGCTGCCGCACAGCCCGTCGAAAACGGCCTTGTGCACCAGCGCATTGGCACGCGCGAGCGCGCGCTGTTCTCCGGAAACGCTCACCGCTTCGCCCGCGAGCTGCCGGGCACGATCGATCTCGCCACGCGGCCAGAGCACGAGCGCCAGAAATCGCATGATGACGAACGGCAGATCGAGCGTCGACGCCTTGAACGTTGCCGGATCCGGCTCGGTCGCATAGGCAGCGAACGCCTTCTCGAGATGGATGCCCGCGTTCAGATAGTCGCCCGCAAACCAGCAGGTCACCCCGCTGGTCCAGCCCGCGACGATCGTCGCCACCGGCGAATCCGGATGCCGTTCCGCCGCGCCCATGATCGCCTCCGCCAACTCCCGCATCGGCGCGAGTTCGCCGTGGGTCAAGCAGGCGTTGAAAAGGCCCGACTGGATCGGCGCCAGTTCGATTGGATCATCGATGTCGGAGGCGAACCGCCGGGCGCGCGTCCAGGCGGCCACCGTCTCGGGGGCGCTGTGCCCAAGACTGCCCCGGAGCGCGCGGCCGTAGGCGATTTGCAGATGGAGCCGGCCGATCATCCGACCCGGCTCGTCGGGCAATTCGTCGGCAATGGCGACCGCCTTGCCGAGATGTGCGATCGCCTCGCAATAGGCCGAGCGCTTCAGCGCCTGCTGACCGGCTTTGCGCCACCACGCCAGCGCAGTCTGGCCGAGCCCGGCCTCGGTGAAATGATAGGCAACGACTTCCGGCTCGATCTCCGCGATCTCGGCAAACCTAGCGCGCAGCACATCGCCGATCTGCTTGTGGAGCAGTTGCCGGCGGCTCTTGAGCAAGCTCTCATAGGCCGCTTCCTGAACCAACGCGTGCTTGAAGCTGTAGCTTGCATCCGGCGGCGCGCCTCGGCGCAACAGCAATCCGGCCTCTTCGAGCTGGGCGAGCGCGGCCGCAAGCGTCAAATCATCGCGCCCGGCCACGCTGTGCAGCAGCCCATATGAGAACTCACGGCCGATCGCTGCGCCGATCTGCGCCACCTCCTTGACCGGCGCCAGGCGGTCGAGCCGGGCCATCAGCGAGTCCTGCAGTGTCGCCGGGATCGCCAGCGGCGGCAGCGGACTGTCGAGACGATAGCGTCCGGCATTCTCGACGAGCAGCCCGGACTCCATGACCATCTTGGTCAGCTCCTCGACGAACAGCGGGACACCATCCGTCCGCTCGATGATCTGTGTCATCATCTCGCCGGGCAGCAACCGGCCGACGGTCACCTGCTCGATCAGCGCGCGGGTGTCCTGCCGGTCGAGCCGATCCAGCCGCAGCAGGCTGACATTGGCGAGCCCCGCCCACGGCGGGTCGAACTCGGGCCTGAACGTCATCAGCATGAGGATTGGCAGTCCCCTGATCCGGTCGACCGCGAGGTCGAGCAATTCGAGCGACGTGGCATCGGCCCAATGCATGTCTTCGCAGACGACAAGCACCGGCTGCTGCCGGGCAAGGCCCTCGAGTTGGTCGAGCAGCGCTGCGAATGTCTGCCGCCGCTGCTGCGCCGGGCTGAGGCCGAGCGGCGGATAACGGTCACCGGTCGGGATCGACAGCAGCGCCGCGATCAGCGGTGTCACGCTGGGCACATGCTGCGTCCCGAGCGCCAGCATGGCTTCGAGCTTGTCCAGTTTCTGCTCCGGCACATCTTCCAGGCGGATGCCGGCAGCACGCTCAAGCTGGGCAACGAAGGGATGCAGCGCGCTGTTGGTGTGATAGGGCGAGCATTGATACCGCACACGGCAATACGTCTCGGGCACGAGGCTGTCGGAGAGCATCGCCACGATGCGGGATTTGCCGATTCCCGCTTCGCCCGATATCAGCACCGCCTGGCCCTGGCCTTGCCACGCCAGTTGCTGGCGCGACAGCGCAAATTCGATCTCCGCCTTGCGGCCGACGAAGCCGATCGAGCGCGCGGTCCGCACGGCCTCGAAACGGCTTTCCGATGCCGGCTCGCCTTCGACAGCCCACACCGCGATCGGCTCGGAGATGCCCTTGACCTCGCGGCGACCGAGATTGCGAAGCGTGAACAGATTGCCGAGCAGCCGGCGCGTCGAGGAGGCCACGACGACCACGCCCGGCTCCGCCAGGCTCTGCAGCCGCGCCGCGATGTTCGGCGCATCGCCCACCAGTGCCTGCTCCTCCGACGCACCGCCGGAGACGAGGTCGCCGACCACGACGAGCCCGCTCGCAATCGCGATCCGCACCGCGACGCCCTCGTCAGCTCGGGTCTCCAGCTTGCCGATCGCGGCGATGACATCGAGGCCGGCGCGCACTGCGCGCTCCGCATCGTCTTCATGCGCTCGGGGGTAGCCGAAATATGCGAGGATCCCATCGCCGATAAATCTGGCAACGACGCCATCATATGTCGCGATCACCCGCGCACAGGCCGCGCGATAGGCGCGGATCACCTCCCACATGTCCTCAGGATCGAGGCGCGCCGACAAGGCGGTCGAGCCGACCAGGTCGCAGAACATCACGGTGAGATGGCGTCGCTCGGCATCGTGCGATGAAACCGGCGCGGCGATCAGTTCGGTTTGACTTAAATCGGCGATGGCACGCAGCATCTTGCGGCGATGGCCGAGCAGGACTCCAAGCCTGTCGAAGTCTTCATCCGTCAATTCGGGAAGAACACTTACGTCGATGCCGTTCTCGGCAAAACGCAGCGCGTATTGCCCAAGCCCCAGCTTCCCGAGCCATTCCGCAATCTGCTGCATTGGCTTCACCGACGGGTTGACGGCTGGCCGAATGGACCACGGCGAACAGACGTTAGCGCAATCTGTCTGTGCTGGCACCTTCTCTCTTTAGGCAGTCCGTCCGGAGCAGCAAATTGTGCCACGGCGGTGTTCCGTTACAGCCCTGTGCACGCGAACATTCGTACGCATGCCGGCCGCCTCACTCCGTCCGCGCCGCAACCGGCCCCTTGTCGGTCCAGTCCGGCGGCACGCCGGCGCTGTCGCCGACCATGCCGATGAGGCCCGGCGCGCGCCCGAATGCTTCGCAGGCCGGATATTTCGGCGCGCCGCCGAGCAGGAAGCCCAGCCGCTGCATCGAGGGCATCGATGGCACCCCGCCGAACGGCGTCACGCCGGTGACCAGCATCTGGCTGAAATCGCCGCCGAACGATGCCGCGAGGCCGTACGCATCGCCCTCCTCCGACATCCGCCCGGTATCGAAAGCATTGGCAGCGCGGCCCCAGACCATCGCCGCCTTTTGCTGTCCGGCCGCATCGCGCGCCTCGGCTTCAAGCGACAGGCTGCCGAGCCCGACCGGAATGCGCGGAACGGGTACGGGCACGCCCGGCAACAGAATCGTCTTCGCGACCGATACGCCCTTGGAGACGCCGACCGCCGTCGGGTCGGTCGGCACCACATGCGTGATGACGGCCTGCACGGTCAGATCGGCCGGCTCCGACGCAACCACGTAGAAGCGCTCGCTGAGGCCCGCGCACAATGCACGGTCGGCGGCGTTGGTGACGAGCCTGCGTTGCGCGGGCGTGAACGGCGCCGGCGTTTTCTCGGAGAACACGGTTGGGATGATCCTGACCGTCTTCGCCGCCAGCACCTCTTCCTTGCTCACGCGCAACTGTGAACGGGTCAGCACCCCGTCCGACTGCACCATGTTGTCGTAGGAGCGGAGCGAGCCGGCCTGATCCAGCGTCGCGGTCGCGCAGCCCGAGACCAGCAGACCGAGCAGGTTCGCCGCGGCCCAGCCACGGAGCTGCGCCCCCCGCCCGCTCACAAATCCATTTGCCGCCGGAATCCGCTTGATCCGGCATACGCGCGAGCAGGTTGTCATTGGGGCACCACTGACTTACACTTAGTGTAATTATTACACTCGGTGTAATTATCGTGTTGGGCGGTTTTGTGGCGTGACCGCCGGCGCGCGACCGAAAGACCCATGTCTCGTCGCGCTGCTCTGCGCGTTGACGCCGACGGCCGCGCGACCCGAGGCCGCGAAGTGCTTTTGCCCTGATTGCCTGTTGATGAGAGAAGCGGCCGATGCCCGACACGTTGACGAAGTCCCGGACGCCTGCAGGAGAAGGCCTGCGCGAGCGAAATCGTCGCCAGACGCTGCAACGCATTACCGATGTCGGCATGGAGCTGTTTCTGGCCAATGGATACGAGGCCACGACGCTGGACGAGATCGCGGCGGCGGCCGGCATCTCGCGCAGGACCTTCTTCTACTATTTCAGGAGCAAGGACGAGATCCTGCTCGCACATATCTCAGGCTATGACGACGCGCTCAGGGCGTCGATCCGCGACCACGCCTCGGCCGGCGCACCGATCGACGTCGTCCGCGAGGCGCTGCTGGAAATGTCCGCCCGCTTCCAAACGTCGCGAACCATTGCGATTTCGCGCCTGATCCGTGAGAGCGAAGTGCTGAGCTCGCGCCGACCCAGGAACGATCTGCACCGCGAACGGATCGTCTACGAGGCACTCTGCGAGCTATGGCCGGGCAAGGACCGCCGCGACCGCCTCCGTCTGGTCGCGATGGCCTCGAGCGGCGCACTGCGTATCGCCGTCGACACCTGGCTCGAGCAGGGCGGCAAGCGCCAGCTCACCAAATTCGTCCAGGACGCCTTCACCAATCTGAAGGCCGCGATCTGAGCGGCTTATCCGACGCCAATATGATCACGATCGCTCCTTGATTTCGATTATGCGCCAGAAATAGTATTCCTCGTCATTCCCCGGTGCGCAATTGCGCACCTGAGGGCGCGCGCAGCGCGAGCCCGGAATCCATTCCTCCGCTTGCTCATGGCCTATTACGTCTACCTGCTCGCGAACGAGAAATACGGCACACTTTATCTCGGTGTGACGAACGACATCGTTCGCCGAGTGTACGAGCACAAATCCAAAATCGTTGCAGGATTTACGAAGCAGTACGACGTCGACAGACTCGTATGGTTTGAAATCTATGACGACGCATTGACCGCCATCGCCCGCGAAAAAGAACTAAAGAGGTGGCGCCGAGATTGGAAGATCAAATTGATCGAAGAGAAGAATCCGCAATGGATCGACTTGTATCCGGAAATCGCCGCCGGACATATTGGATGAATGGATTCCGGGCTCGCGCTTCGCGCGCCCCGGAATGACGAAGGATAGATTTGCGAAACGCGCCAATCAACATCACTCCCAAAACTCGAAGGGCCGCCCGTGGGCGGCCCTTCTGTCTTACGTGTTCTCGGGCACCTTGAGGCGGACCAGCTTGGTCAGCAGCGCATCGAGGCCCTGGCCCTCGCCCGCATGCAGGTCGATGCGGCCGACCTTCTCGACCAGACGCTCGAGCGACTCCAGCTCCTTGAGCCGCAGCAGCAGAGGGTTCTCCTCCATCAGCTTGGCGGTGTTCAGGAGCGAACGCGTCGCCGCGGTCTCCTCCTGGCGGCGGATCAGGTTGGCCTTCGCCACCCGCTCCGCCTCCACCACCTTGTTGACCAGCTCGCGGATCTCGCCGGGCAGGATCACGTCCTTCACGCCGAGCTCGGTGACTTCGACACCGGACTCCGCGACACGCGCGCGGACGTAGTCGAGAAGCTCCTCGTCGAGCGCCGTCTTCGCAGACAGCACCTCGTCCAGCGTGCGACCGGCCACCGCCTCGCGGATCGCGAACTGCACCAGGCGATACAGCCACGCATCCACGTCGGGCACCGTTGCCACGACCCGCTCGGGATCGACGATCCGGCGGAACGCAGTCAGCGTCACGCGCAGCGCGATGCGATCCTTGGTCAGCATCTCCTGCGCCGTGATCTCGATCGCCTGGGGACGCAGGTCGAGGCGCTTGACCTCGATCTTGCGGCCCGCGATCCAGAACGCGTGCCGGCCGGGCGCGAGCCGCTCGACCAGCTTGCCCTCGACCGTGAGCAGACCGGCCTCGTGGTTCTCGACCACCGCCTCGGTGATGACGCCGGCCCGGTTGGGCTGGATCATCGCGAGGTGGCGTGCGGTCACGCGGATATCGCTGGTCACGTCGATGCGCTCGACCTCGACCGACGTCGCGACCTTCCAGTACACGCGCGTCTGCCAGGGCGTCATCAGCTGAACGGGACGGCCATCGAGGCTGACGATCGCGATCTCGTTTGCCTTGGTCTCGATCGCCTCGAACAGCTCATCGGCCAGATCGGGACGCGCGGCCTTGATCACCGCGTAGCGATCCGCAGGGAATTCGGTCCGCACGACGCTGAACAGCTCGGCCTTCAGCTCATGCAGGGGATCGAACAGGCGGTGACGTCCGGGCGCGAGCACCTGCTCGAGCCGGCCGTCGCGCGTCAGCAATGCGCGCTCGCCATCCTTCACCGTCAACTTGGTCGTCAAGATATGCCAGGTCATTGGCACGCCTCCATCGTTGCTTCAGGCCCATGGGCCTGAAAGCTGGTTTCATTTTGCAAAGGACGTGAGGACGCGAACGCGGCTTCCTGTCAGCCAAGCGGGCCGTGGCTTGAGCTTGCCTGACGACGGGCGCACGCGCGCGTTCGCGCGACAAAAGTCGCGCGGCCGAGCGGAGCCACCCGGCATCAGCGCAAGCGGTATCCACCGCGGCGCAAAGCCGGTCTCACAGTGTCGATGTTCGGACGAAGAGCCTTGCGGCAGAACGGCCGGACTGCGACTGAAGCGCGCGTCCGGTCCCCTTCAGAGGTATCAGCTTTTCAGGCTGAACGGAGCGCTTGGAGCGGGAGTCGAACCCGCGACCCGATGAGTATCATTCACCTGCTCTAACCAACTGAGCTATCCTTTGTGAGAAGATCGGATTCGAACCGGTACCTTCGGGGTTTCAGCCCCGACGCTCGCCCATGAGCTTCATTCTCGTGATCTTCATTTCAGCGGAACACGACACCGCAGAGCGGCACGCGCCAGTCGGGATCTCAACGAGCCCGAACCCATGGCCGAAGCGAAGGAGCGGGCTAATAAACGAAGCACGCCCGGGTTGCAAGAGGGGTGCGTGTGATTTTTTCATGACGAGGCGTGCGCTGAAGCAACCACAAACTCACCTCGTCATGCCGGGGCGTGCGAAGCACGAACCCGGAATCCATCAGGCCGCACAACGTGCGGAGGAATGGATTCCGGGTTCGGCGCTGCGCGCCGCCCTCAGGTGCGCAATTGCGCACCGGGGAATGACAGAGGGTAAGCCCGTCTCCACTTCACCCGCTGCGCGCGACGTCCTGGAAGCAGGCGCGCAGCCAGTCGATGGTGGCGCGCGTTGCCGCGTCGCGCTTGAGATGGTTCTGCACCAGGAGCCAGACGTCGCGCCGCTTCGGCAGCGGCGTGGCGCGCAGACGGCGGTCGCTCAGCAGCTCGACGCAACTGTGCTCCGGCAGCACGCCGACTGCATGATGCGACTGGATCAGTCTGTGGATGATGCGGACATTGTCAGTGACGCAGCGCGCGCGAAGTCGCTTCGCGCGCAGGAACTGCATTTCCGGAATTGCGCCGAGCTCGTCGGGATACGCGCATGTCACCGGCTCTCCCGCCGCCGTCGCCGCCGGCTCGAAGAAATACAGCCTGACTTCGGCGAGCTTCGAGATCGCGAAGTCGCCCTTGTCGGGCTTGCGCAGCCGGATCGCAAGATCGGCTTCCCAGCGCGAGAATTTCACATTGTCGCTCGACGTCAGGAATTGCAGCGTCAGGCCCGGATGGGCGCGCAGGAACGCGCTGGTGCGCGGCGCCAGCACTTCCTCCGCAATCGCATTGGTGGAGGCGATGCGCAGCCGCCCCACCGGCCCGGGCAGGCTTTCACCGATCCGGCCGATCTCCTCGGCATGCGCGGCCATCGCCTGGATGTGCGCGAGCACCACGTCGCACTGCCGGGTCGGCCTGCGGACGCCGTCGGCCGCTTCGAACAGCCGCAGCCCGAGCGCGCGCTCGATCCGCGCCAGCCTGCGGCCGACCGTGGTCTCGTCGATCCGCAGCCGCGCGCTGGCGCCGGCATAGGTGCCCTCGTCCCTGACGGCCGCGATGATGCGAAGGTCGTCCCAGTTCATGGCGCCAGGCTACATCGCATCCGGCCTGCCTGCAATAACGCAGCCACCGGCTGCAATATCCCTGCATAACGGCAGGCCCGTCCGCGGCTATATTTTCGAAAGACACATCCGCCGGAGATCTCACGACCATGACCGCCGCCAAAACATTGATGCAGCTTGCCGGTATCGACCTCACCCCGCCCCGCCTCGGCGATGCCTGCCTCGTGCTGATCGATATCCAGAACGAGTATCTCGCCGGTCCCCTCGCTTTGCCCGACGCCAGCCCGGCTATCGCGCGGGCCACCGTACTGCTCGGTCGCGCGCGGGAAAGCGGCGCCAAGATCATCCACATCGCGCACAAGGGATCGCCGGGAAGCCTGTTCGATCGTGCCGCGGAGCGTGGCGCGATCGTCGCGCCGCTGGCACCGCGGCCGGGCGAGATCGTGATCGAGAAGCAATTGCCGAACGCATTCGCCGGCACCGATCTCAATGCGCAGCTTACCGCGACCGGCCGCAAGGAGCTGGTGCTCGCCGGCTTCATGACGCATATGTGCGTGAGCTCGACCGCCCGCGCCGCGCTCGATCTCGGCTACCGCACCACCATCGATGCCGACAGCTGCGCCACCCGCGACCTGCCGGACGGCACCGGCGGCACCATTGCCGCAAAACTCATTCACGACGTCGCGCTCGCCGAACTGTCCGACCGCTTCGCGATCATCGCCCGCGGCAACGCCCTCGCTTGAGAGACATCGCCATGCTGCAGCTCTATTTCTCGCCGATGGCCTGCTCGCTGGCCAGCCGCATGGCACTGATGGAAGCCGGGATCGAGGCGCGCTATCACCTCGTCCAGCTCTGGACCAAGAAGGTGCTGGAGGACGATGGCGACTTCCGCGCGGTCGCACCGAAGGGCGCGGTACCGGTGCTGGTGCTCGAGAACGGCGAACACCTGACGGAGAGCGCGGCGGTCCTGCAATATATCGCGGACCTCAAGCCCGAGTTCGGCCTCGCGCCGCCGGCGGGCCATCCGGATCGCTACCGCCTGCAGGAGTGGCTGAGCTTCATCGGCACCGAGATCCACAAAGGCTTTCTGTTCCCGACCTTCTGGTACAAGGACGACGCATCGCTTGCCAAACCGCGTGCCAGGATTGGCCAGACCTTGTCGGTGCCATCAGCGCATCTCGCGCACCGCGAATTTCTGGTCGGAGACCGCTTCACGGTCGCGGACGCGCACCTCGCCTGGGCCCTGCTGCTGCTCCGCGCCGCCGGTATCGACGTCGCGGAATGGCCGCCACTGGCAGCCTATCTCTCACGCATTCAGGCACGGCCGCAGGTCAAGGCCGCGATCGGCACCGAGATGCAGCTGTGGAAGAGCATCGCGGCGTGATCGCCGCGGGCCCCCGCGCAACGTTACTGGAATGCGACCTCGGCAAAGCTGCGCAGCTTGCGCGAATGCAGGCGTTCGGATTCCTGCTGCTTGAGCCGCTCCAGCGCCTTCAGCCCGATCTGAAGATGCTGGCCGACGCGCTGGCGATAGAACTCGCTCGCCATGCCCGCCAGCTTGATCTCGCCATGCAGCGGCTTGTCGGAGACACACAGCAGCGTGCCGTAGGGCACGCGGAAGCGGTAGCCGTTGGCAGCGATCGCGGCCGATTCCATGTCGAGCGCGACGGCGCGCGACTGCGACATCCGCCGGATCACCTGCGGCCCGCTGATCTCCCAATTGCGGTTGTCGACGCTCGCAACCGTGCCGGTGCGCATCAGCCGCTTGAGCTCGAAGCCGGTGAACCCGGTGACCTCGCCGACCGCCTCCTCGAGCGCGACCTGCATTTCCGCAAGTGCGGGGATCGGCACCCATAGCGGCAGCTCGTGGTCGAGCACGTGATCCTCGCGGACATAGCCGTGGGCGAGCACGTAATCGCCGAGCCGCTGCGTGTTGCGCAAGCCGGCGCAATGCCCGATCATCAGCCAGGCATGCGGCCGCAGCACCGCGACGTGATCGGTGATGTTACGCGCATTGGACGGACCGATTCCGATATTGATCAGGGTGATGCCGCGATAACCGGGTTCGACGAGATGAAACGCCGGCATTTGCGGGATGCGCTCCGACGCAGCCCCGGTCGTGCCGCCGCCTGCCCGCGCGTTACGCGTGATTACGTTACCGGGTGCGACGAACGACTCGAGGCCTTCCTCACCCGAGGCAAGGCGCTGCAAGCTCGATTGCGCGAAGGCATCGACATAGAACTGGTAGTTGGTGAAGATCACGAAATTCTGGAAGTGCTCGGGATCGGTGCCGGTGTAGTGGTAGAGCCGGCGCAGCGAGTAATCGACCCGCGCCGCGCGGAACAGGGCCAGCGGCTCGGGCGCGCCCGGCGTCAGCTCGAACGTTCCGTCGGCGATCGCATCGTCCATTGCGGCGAGATCGGGCGTATCAAAGATATCGCGCAGCGATCGCGTGAACGCCGAGCTGTCGGCGATGGTCAGCGCCGCCTCGATATTGATGTCCCGCCGGTAAGCGAAATGGATCGGGATCGGCTCGCTGGACTCGCCGATCTCGACCGCCACGCCATGGTTCTTGATCAGAAGCCCGATCTGCTCGGTGAGATAGGTCCGGAAAATATCCGGCCGGGTGATGCTGGTTTCATGGATGCCGGGCCCGGCGACGAAGCCGTAGGCAAGCCGCGAATCCAGCCGTGCATGCGACGAGGTCGTGATGCGGACGAACGGATAATGCGCGCGCACCCGCGTCGTGATCACGGCGCCGTTGACGTAGGCCTCGAAGCGATTGCGCAGGAAGCCCGTGTTGCGCTCGTATATCTCTTCGAGACGAGCAACGGCGGCAGCGGCGTCGACGAACGCTTCGGTCGTGATCGGCGGCGGGGTTTCGATGGGAGGCGTGGGAGCCATGTTCGCTTTGCACCGGATCCGTTGTCGAGCTTGGACTCGCCCTCGATCAGCGCAGTATAGCGACAATGGCACCTAGTTCTAGACGTCAGGCCGCAGCCGCGGGATGCCTGCGCGCTGACCGCTCTGCCTTACTGAACCCGCGCGAGCACCGCGAGGCGGCGGATGCCCTTGTTACGGTAGGCGTCGAGGAACGCGTAGTAATCCTTGAACGAAACGCAACCGTTGGAGTCGCCGTTCGGGCCGAGCATGAAGGTATGCGCGAGCAGACCGTCGCGGTTGAAGATCTTGCCCTCGCCGCCGATCGGATTGAGCCGCAGCGCCGGCACACCGTGGAACAGCGCTTCGCGCGGCTTGAGCTCGTAGATGTGCGGCGGCGTCACGCCGACCATCTTCATATGCGAGGACCTGGGATCGTCGAGCCTCGAGCCGAGGCCCGAATGCGCTTCGAGGCGCGTGCCGTCGGGCAGATACACGGTCTTGGCGGAGATGTCGTACACCGCGGTCTGGCGGTCATAGGGCGGCGAGCCGCCGAGCATCGGGTTCTGGTCCAGTGTCGAGGGGATGCTGCCGGTCACATTGGCGTCGGCGGAAGCGAACGAGAGCAGCCCGCCGCCCGACTCGCGCTTGCCCCACAGCTTCTCGACCATGGTCGCTCGCTCGCTCGACGCGATCGACATCACCGCGGCCTTGGCGCGCGCAGCCATGTCGCGGACGCCGCTGGACTTCGCAGCTTGCTTGGCTTCGGCGGGCTTCGGCTCGGAAGCCTTCTCGGCCGCCTTCTCGGCCCCCTTGGGCTGCACATTGGCAGCGGGATCGTTGAGCGCCACCTTCAAATTGGCGGCGGCTTGCTTCTTGGCGGTCTCCACCGACTTCGGCGCCGGCAGCGGCTTCGATGTTTCGGCGAGCTCCGCGCTGGCGACCGCTCTCGCCGCTTCGGCGGCCTTGGGCGCGGCGGCCTGTTTGATCGGATCGATCTGCGATGCGGCATCGGCCACGACGCTGGAGGCCACGCCCTCGGGCGAGGCAGCCGCAAACCGATCGTTAAACATAAGCGAAGGTGCCTGCGCTTCCGACTTCGCCGCCTCGGTCTTGGCAACCTCGGTCCTGGCAACCTCGGTCTTGGCGGGAGCCACCGGCGCCGGCGTCAGCGACGCGAACACCTCGTTGAACGCGGGTGTCGGCCGTGCGGCGGCGGCCACGGGCCGCTTCACCACCGGCGCATCAAACGACGCATTGCCCACTGACGGATAGACGCCCGCCGCAAAGATGTTGGCGTAGACGGTCCAGGCACAGCCAAGCACCAGCCCCGCCACCGCGGCGCTGCCGAGGAAATGCTGTGGGAGAATTTTTCGGGAGGTTTTCTTGCGGCTCGGTGCCCCAAGAACATACGCACTTGTACTCGTACCCATACGCCCGGCGCTCAAAACAGGTCCACCTTTGTCCCTCACTCGACGCGTGGTCGAACGGTGTTCGGCTCAACGTCGCGCGGGGGCACAGACGGCCATTAAGGCGACTTTTAGTTAAATGCGACTTAACCGGATGCGATCCCCTGCAGCGCGGGAAGTGCCTGTGGCATAGGGCTTTTTTAAGATGGTATTGGACCGCCAAAACGGCTTTTCTGTCCCACGATGGGACATTCCGGCGCGCGGTTCCGCCGCCGCATACCGGGATAAATCCTAGGGAGAATTTCCTTGCCGATCTTCCCGTAATCGCGCGGGGACCGGGCAAAAACCATCTCCTCAATAGCTCAGCTTCGGATACCAGTCGGCGCCGCGTCCCTCGCGCGTGGTGTCGAGCAAGGTCCAGAGCGGATCCATGTCCGGCGCGCCGCGCGGGTCCTGGCCGGGGTCCATGGTGCCCGCGCCCATCTCGCCAGCCCAGAAATGACGGATCGTGCCGTCGTGGCGCGTGAAGACATTGTAGCCGGGCACGTCGCTGTCATCCTTGCTGACATAGTCGCGCGTGTAATCGCCCGACGCATCCGAATAGACCTTGTGACGCGACCAGCCGCGCGCCCGCTTCGCCTCGATCAGCCGTGCGATCGGCGAGCGCGCGACGAACACGAACGATACGCGCTGCTCGATATCGGGCAGCTTCTCCTCCCATGTGCCCATGAACGATGTGCACATCGGGCACGGCTTCTCGCGCTGCGGGCCGAACATGTAGCTGTAGACGATGAGCGTCTGCTTGTTGCCGAACAGATCGGCGAGCGACGCCGCGCCGGACTCACCGGTGAACGCATAGGCCTTGGTCACCTCGCCGCCCGGCGGCAAGGCGCGCCGAAACTCGGCGACACGCTCGATGTGACGACGCAGCTCGATCTCTTCGACCAGCAGTTGCTGGCGCGCACGACGATACTCGGCGCTCTCATTGGGAAAGCGCCTGACATTGGTCTCGGCGAGCTCGGCGGCGGGCTTGAGGACGGAACTGGTCATGGTTGGAACCTCGCATGGTTGACGGGCTCCCTGGAAGACGAGCCGGACCCGGACGATCCGACATTCAACGGCGGTAGCTTTACTGCAGTTCCGGCGGCGGCGAGCGGTCAAGGACCTCGCCCTTGGCGCCTTCAAGCAGATCGAGCGCGTAGGTCTCGATCACCAGCGGCCCGCGCATGCGCTTGGCTTCGGCCACCGTTGCGACATGGGCGAAATTGTCGCGCACCGAGACCGGGATCGCCTGGTCGACCTCATGCACATACAGCAGCTTGCCGGACAATTGCGCGGGGCTCGGCTCCAGCATGTTGACCCAGCGAATGCGCTGGCCCTGTTGGGCGACGCAGGTGCCCTTGGGGAGATAGAAGGCGAGCCAACCGGTGGTGCCGTAGTCCGGCGAGAGCACACAGCTCGCGCCGGTCCGCGCGCGCACCGCCTCGATCTCGTCCGCGAGTTCCTGCCAGCCGACACCGACGCTGCGCACAGTGGCGTCGCGGCGGTAACCCGAGAGCATGCCGGTGTTGGCCTGCACGATCAGCAGCGCGAACAGCACGACGCCGACCGGCGCGGCCCAGCGGCGGCAGAAATCGATCGTACGCTGCTGGCGCGGCGCCCATTGCACCTGGATCGCGGCGACCGCAGCCGCTACTGCAAACGCGGGATAGACCGGCGCGAACCAGTTGGCCTCGACCCGCGCATGCAGCGCATGCCAGCTGAAGTAGACCACGATGGTCCAGAACATCGTGTTGACCAGCACACGGGCCGGCATCGCGCCGGCGCGACGCCGGTAGAGCGCATAAAGGCCCATCACGCCGAGGATGAAGACCAAGGGCGTCGCGAACGCAAACTGCGTCGGGATCAGCTCGGCGATGTAGTTCGGCCGAAAATCCTCGATCCGGGCGCGCCCCATCTGCTTGATGAACGACACCCATTGGTGATCGGCATTCCAGAGGATCACGGGCGCAAACAGGCCGGCCGCGACCAGGCCGCCGAGATAGAGCCAGGGCGAGAGAAACCAGCGCCGCAGCTTCGGCACCGTCGCAAGCCAGATCAGGATCGCGGGACCAAAGAACAGCGCGGTGTATTTCGACAGCAGTGCCAGACCTGCGCTGGCGCCGACCGCAAGCCACCAGGCGCCGCGGCCGCTCTCCAGCACCTTTGCAAGCGCGTACAGCAGGAAGCTGGCCGCAACCAGCAACGGCGCGTCCGGCGTCACGATCAAGGTGCCGACAGCGGCCATCAGCGTGACATTGAGCAGGATGGTTGCACTCGCGGCGATGCGCCGGCTGCCGAACAGGATTTCGGCTGCCCGGTAGATCGCCCAGCTCATCGGCAACGCGAGCAGGATCGAGACCAGCCGCACGCCGAACGCCGTGTCGCCCGCGATCATGGTGCCGAGCCGGATCACGACCGCGACCATCGGCGGATGGTCGTAATAGCCGCCGGCGAGCGCCTTCGACCACATCCAGTAATAGGCTTCGTCGAAGGTGAGCGGCGTCCATGCGGCGGCGGCCAGCCGCAACCCGACCAGCGCGCACACCGCAAGAGCGGTGTTCCGGGCCAGCCGCGCCTCGTTCGGGTTCATGCCACCGTCATCGCTTGCGCCAGACGAACAGCCCGGACATCGCGTAGTTCCACACCACGCCCATCAGCGCGCCGGCCGCGCCCGCAAGCCACCAGATCGGCTCCTGGTCGTAGACCGAGAACGCGACGCCGACATTTGCCAGCAGGCCGACGCTGCAGACCAGATAGAACAGCAGCAGGCCGCGCAGGATGCCGAAGCCCTTCAGCCGCTGATCGCGGTAGGTCAGGAAATTGTTGAGGATGAAGTTGCTGGTCATGGCGACGATCGCGCCTGCGGCCTGGGCCTCCGGGAACGGCGCCTTGAACAGTTCCAGCGCGATGAACAGCACCATCAGGTGCACCACCAGGCCGAGCCCGCCGACGGCTGCGAACAGAATGAAGCGCAGCGAGATCAGATCATTCGTCAGCTTCGCCAGCACCAGGCCGAGGAAGTCGAGCGCGACCATCGAGTCGAGCTTGCTCTCGCCATGCTGGCGCGCACCGAAGGTGTAGGGAATTTCGACCGCGCGCAGTTTGCCCTCCGCGGTCGCCACCACATCGAGCAGGATCTTGAAGCCTTGGGTCGACAGCTGCGGTGCGAGCTGCTCGAAGCGGTCGCGGCGGATCATGAAGAAGCCGCTCATGGGATCGGCGATCACGACCTTCAGCGCGCGGCGGGCGATCTCGGTCGCAAAGGCGCTGGCGCCGGCGCGCTGCTTGTTGAAGCCTTCGGCCTTGTAACCCTCGATATAGCGGCTGCCGACCACGAGCTCGGCCTCGCCGCTCTGCAGCAGCGCCACCATCTTCGGGAGCTGGGTTTCGTCATGCTGCAGGTCCGCATCGATGACGGCAGCATAGGGCGCGCTCGAGGCCAGGATGCCCTCGATGCAGGCGCCGGACAGGCCGCGCCGGCCGATTCGGCGGATGCAGCGCACGCGGGAATCCTTCCGCGCCAGCGCACGCACCACGTCCCAGGTGGCGTCGGGCGAATTGTCATCGACGAAGATGACCTCCCAGGACACGTCCTTCAGGGTCGCGTCGAGCCGACGGTACAGCACCGTGACGTTGTCGCGTTCGTTGAAGGTCGGGACGATCACCGAAAGCTGCGGCAAACTTGCTGCCTGCGACGAGGTTTCGGGGCCCGGCTTGATGGCGTCATTCATGAGCGCCAGCGTATAGCCGCAGCCTCCGCCCCTGCCAAGGCAGGCAGGCCCGTACGCTCTCTCAGAAAGCGGGAAAACGGGGCAAAATACCCCTGAAAATGCCAACGACCACGAACAAGGGGCGCGCGTACATCCGGCGCAGCCGACATTGTCGTGGTCGTCCCAGCGCCGGAGCCCTTAAGCTGCAACGTCGCCGTTAGGGGCTAGATAGGAAGCCCCCATGCGGTCCGCAAGGGGGTGGTCTGCAAGGGGCGCTCTGGAAGGCGTCTGGTGTGAGCGTCTTGGCGTCAGGTCTTGGCGTTAGCGTCTTGGCGCTAGTTGTTCGGGACTTCCCGGATCACCGGGCCGCGCGGCACCGGGGCCGCTGGTGCGGCCTCAGCGGCGGGGGCCGCCGGCGGGCGAGGCGCGGGGGGGCGGGGCGGGGGGAGGGGGGGCCCTATTAAACACGTGGAGGGGGCGGGGGCGCCACGCGGGGGGGGCGGACGTGGGCGGGGGGGTCTGGGACTAAAACTAGGGCGCG
>NZ_VKHP01000178.1 GCF_010811875.1 Bradyrhizobium uaiense | reverse complement strand
CGGCAAGGTCGAGCTCTATGCCAAGCGCGAGGATTGCAATTCCGGGCTCGCCTTCGGCGGCAACAAGCTGCGCAAGCTCGAATACATCATCCCCGACGCGATCGCTTCCAACGCCGATACGCTGGTCATGGTCGGCGTCGTGCTCGACCGCTCGACGCCGGAAAGCTTCGCGAGCTTCGAGCAGGCCGTGGCGAAACTCAAATGCGTGCTCGACTGCCACCTCGTCGCCGGCGACTTCGACTACTTCCTCAAGATCCGCGCCGGCGACATGGAGGATTTCAATCGCATCCATGGCGACCAGCTGATCGCGCTGCCCGGCGTCCGCCAGACCCGCACCTTCTTCGTGATGAAGGAGGTGGTGGACAATGCGGCGCTGGAGTTTTGAGAGAGCTGCGGCCTATTTGGAGGCGTTGGCGATCTTGTGCCCCAGATGGCCGGTCTCATGATCGCGGCGGAGCTGGCTCAGTGACGTCTCGTTCAGAGCAAGAAGGACGTCGCTCAACTTCTCGGTTCCGGGATAGCCCGCGGCGAAATTCGGGCCGTAAACCTTGCGCAAGGTACCGAGCAGCGTGCCCCCGTGCTTGCTGCTGATCTCGCCGTCCTTGTTACGGTGCCGGTTATCGAGGCCTGCCTTGCTCATGCTGCTCTCCCTTGTGCCCGCAGCCGAGAGCATCCGCCTCCCGAGATCAAATGGCAATCCGGCAACCTCCTGCAGCCCTTGTTGCAAGCCAAGAAGATATTCCAAGAAGATATTCAATGGCTATTTGAAGCATATTCGGTCAATGTTGCTTACGCTCTCCTGCGCCTTCCCGCGAGGCTGATGCAGCACGCACGGCAACAATCAGGCTTTTGCGCGACGAAGACAAAAGGCCATAGGTCCATTGCGGAGCGGCACAGTCTGCGCTAGGGCAGCCCCTAAATCATAGAGGTGAACACATGTCGCATGTCTACAAGTTGAATGAGGACGTTCGGCACCAGCCTCAGGGGCCGCAAGGCCGCGCGGCGGCCGATCGGCCAATGCTCTATACCATCGTTCAGTGCATGCCGATCGAAGCAGATGGGCGACTTCGATACCGCATCAAGAGCAAATCGGACAACGTCGAGCGCGTGGTGACGGAAGATCAGCTTTCGTACGCTCAGTGAGGAAGCGCTTCGATAACCGCGGGGTCCGGTCGTGATGAACGATCGAGAAAAAATCCTGAGTGCGCTGCGCGAAAAGCCGCTCAAGGTCTACCAAATCATGCGACGCGCCAACGTCGCGAATGAGGAAGCCTGTCAGACTCTGCTGCTGAAAATGCGGGACGATGGCCTGGTGAAATTCGATATCCATAAGGGGCTGTGGCAAATCAGCGGAACAGCGGCGCGAGGGCCAACATCGACCTGATCGATCCGAGCCAGAATTGCCGCTGCTGCTCCTGCGGCGCTGGAGTTTTGAGCCAACGCAAGCGACTATCCCAATCTCGTCGCGCTTTAGCCGCCGGCCGCCCCTTCCGCCGATCCCTCGCGCCCATCCCTAGCCTTGCCGTGCAGCGCGACCTTGTCGCCGTCGTAGGTGAGCGTCCATGTCCAGGCGTCGCCGAGCCCGACATATTGGAGGTCGACGACAAGGGTCCGCTCGTCCTTCCAAGCGCCCTTGACGGCGCGCATACCGAGGAAGCTGGCGGCACTCTTGCGATAGAGGCCGTCGAGACCGATCGGTCCGTCGAGATGGCGCCGCGCGGGATCGCCCGCGTTCGTCTCCACGACGTAGCGCGGGTTCTCGTCGGCAAGGAACAGCGTCAGCGTTTTGATGCCCAGATCATTGTCGGGGAATTTGTAGGTCCGGCCCGAAATCGTAGACGCAACCGCAGGTGTCGCGCCGACCTGTTCCCTCTTCTCCGTGGAGACGTCGGCGATCGCGCTTGCCAACTGCTCGGCCGCGGCCGCATCGGCCGGCAAAGCCTCGTCGGCTTTGACGGCAGCGGAAATCTCGTCGGCCAGCTTGCCGAATGAACAGAAATTGCTCGCCGTCATGACGGCGACGATGTCCCGCTCCGGCAACATCATGATCACCTGGCAATGATAGCCCACCGTCATGTAGATGTGCTTATCGGGGATGGCCCAGAACTGGTTGGCGTAGCGCCGCGACGGGTCGAACCGCGAATGCATGTCGATGCTGGCATGGTTGACGGCATCGAGAAAATCCGCCGGCAGCAGCTGCTTGCCCGCCCACTGACCGTTGCGCAGATAGAGATAGCCGATCTTCGCCATGTCGCGCGGCCGCATCGAGAGGCCGAATCCACCGATCGGGAGCCGCTGCGGATCCCGTCGCCAGAACGGCTGGGCAATGCCGAGCCGGCCGAACAGTCGCTCCTCGGCATAGTCGGCGGTGTTCTTGCCGGTGAGCTTGGTGACGATCGCGGACAGCAAATGCGAGCCACCGCTGTTGTAATAGAAGACCTCGCCCGGCGCATGCGCCATCGGGCGGTCCAGGATGAACTGGACCCAGTCCGCGCTCTTTCCCATGTCGCGCAGCGACAGCTCCCGGCCACCTTCGAACCCCTCGTCCCAGTCGAGGCCCGATGTCATGTTGAGCAGATGCTGGACCGTGATCGCCTTCTTGCGCTCGTCGAGATTGGCAATGCTGCTGCGATCGGAAAAGAAATCCAGCATGGGATGATCGAGACGATCCAGCAGACCATCCTTGTAGGCGATCGCCAGCAGCGTCGCGACCACCGCCTTGGTGGAGGAGTTGATCGCGTGCGGCATGTCGGCGGCGAAGGGCGCGTAGTACGCATCGAGCACGATGCGGCCATGGCGCGTCACCAGCAGGCTGTCGAAACTGCGCGTGGTGCCGGTCGCCACCAGCTTTGCCAGCACCGCCGAATCCATGCCCTGCTGCTCCGGCGTCGAGATTTCCCACTGAGCCGTCGGCCACACCGGCTCGGCGCCTTGCGCATGGGCCGCGCCGGAATGAAGCGATGTGAGCAGGACAAGCGCGCCCAGCGCAGCCATGGTCCGTGACGAAAGCCCGACGACGAGATCGGCTGCCTGCATGTTCCCCGCCCCTGCCATGATCAGCTCGCGCAATGCCTATATCACGAGCGGCAGCGGTCTCGCCTCACAACTTGCGGACATGGATGCCGACGCGGCGAGCGTCGGGGCGGCGCGGCCGGCAATTCCAAGTGTGACTCGGCTCACGAATTCGTGGCGGAACGTCACAGCCCAAGTGGATGCGCGCGTGTTTCCGGAAGGCGGATCATGCCGTAAGCTGTCCGCAGCCAACCTCGCGTCCAGCGGAGTGCCAGGCCGCCCCATTGAGACCATTGCAACGCTGCGCACGACCCGACGTTGGCGACAGGCCGATAGAACCGGGAGGACGTCATGACGATGCGACCCGACCCCACATTTCATGCCTCGCCAAAGCTTGCCATGGAGGCGCCGCCGGAGCACTTCGCCTATACGCTGCTGCTCAGCCCAGACTTCAAGAAGCCCGACGCGCTCGCGGTGATCGACGTCAAGCCGGGCTCGAAGACCTATGGCAAGATCGTCCACACCGTGACGATGCCGAACAAGGGCGACGAGTTCCATCATTTCGGCTGGAACGCCTGCTCCTCCGCACTGTCTCCGCTGGCTGGACACGCCTTCATCGAGCGGCGCTACCTCATCATCCCCGGACTGCGGTCGTCGCGCATCTACATCATCGACACCAAGCCTTCGCCACTCGAAGCGAAGATCCACAAGATCATCGAGCCGGAGGAAGTGTTCAAGAAGACCGGCTACTCGCGGCCGCACACCACTCATTGCGGGCCCGAAGGCATTTATGTCTCCACCCTCGGCGGCGGCGGCAAGGACGGCACGCAGGGCCCGCCCGGCATCTTCATCATGGATTGCCAGACCTTCGACGTGCTCGGCCGCTGGGAGATCGACCGCGGGCCGCAGACCTTGCACTACGATTTCTGGTGGAATCTGCCGCGCGACTACATGGTGTCGAGCGAATGGGCTCTGCCGCCGCAATTCGAGAACGGCATCGTGCCTGAGGACCTGCTGTCGAATAAATACGGTCATCGGCTGCATTTCTGGGACTTGCGCGCCCGGCGCAACGTGCAGACCATCGACCTCGGCGCCAATCACCAGATGGCGCTCGAAGTCAGGCCCGCGCACGACCCGATCCGCGAGTACGGCTTTGTCGGCGTCGTCGTCGACACCACCAACCTCGAAGCCTCGATCTGGACCTGGTGGCGCGAGGGCGGAAAATTCCACGCCGAAAAGACCGCGACGATACCGCCCGAGCCGGCGCCGAAGGAGAAGCTGCCGCCGCTGCTGCAGGGGTTCGGCGCCGTGCCGCCGCTGGTGACCGATATCGACCTGTCGATGGACGACCGCTTCCTCTATGTCTCCTGCTGGGGCACCGGCGAAATGCGCCAATACGACGTCCGCGATCCGAGAAAGCCGAAGCTTGCAGGTTCGGTGCATATCGGCGGCATCGCCCGCCGCACGCCGCATCCGAACGGCAAGGCGTTTGCCGGCGGCCCGCAGATGGTCGAGATCAGCCGCGACGGCAAGCGGGTGTACTGGACCAACTCGCTCTATTCGACCTGGGACGACCAGTTCTATCCCGATGGCATGCCGGGGGCCCAGGTCATGGCCAATGTCGGCGCCAACGGCGGGATCGAGCTCGCCAAGGACTATTTCGTCGAATTCCCCGAGGGCTATCGCCCGCATCAAATCCGCCTCGAGGGCGGCGACTGTTCGACGGATTCGTTCTGCTATCCGTCGGTCTGAAATTGAGTGACGTCGATACGACGGCCTTCTGGCTATGGCTCGCGATCATCGCAAGCGGCCTCTATCACGGAGTCAATCCGGGCATGGGCTGGCCGCTCGCGGTAGCCGCGGGCCTGATGGACAAATCCCCGCGCGCCGTCGCGGGCGCGCTGCTGCCGTTGTCGGCGGGCCACCTTGCGGCGATGCTGCTGGTGCTGCTGCCGTTCGCGCTGTTGATCGCACTGACGGAATGGCAGCGCCCGATCCAGATCGCGGCCGGCATCATCGTCATCGGCTTCGGCCTCATCCGTCTCGTCGATCGCCGTCATCCGCGCGCTTTGGCGCGGATACCGCCGGCCAGATTGGCGCTCTGGTCGTTCGCGGTGGCGATTGCACATGGCGCGGGACTGATGCTGCTGCCGATCTATCTCGGCCTCTGCGCGACATCGTCAGCGCATGATGGCCACGCCGCCGCCGCGCGCGTGATCGACCAGAACCTGGCGATGGCGCTGCTGGTCGCACTCGTCCACACCGCCGCCATGCTCGGCGCCGGCGGCCTGCTGGCCTGGTTGGTCTATCGCTATCTCGGCGTGAGATTCGTTGCGCGGAGCTGGTTCAATCTGGAGACGGTCTGGGCGGTCAGCCTGATTCTCGTGGGCGCCGCGGCGCTTGCCGTCAATGTCGCGGAATGGCGGTGAGCTGCCCGGTCGGCCGCGCTGCCCCAGGGAGTAATCCTTTCATCCGACTTGATGGGGTGCCCAAACGGGCGCAGTCTCTCTTATACCCCCCACCGGGCTGTGGGGTGGCGCGCGCGGACGCGCGGGGACGTTGATCCGCGGATGACGGTCATGAACGCCACGGCGATGAAACTGGTCGTACCGTTGCTGGCACTTGCAGCCGGCGGCACGGCGGCATTCGTGTTCGGCATTCACCGTACCCAGCAAATTCTGGGCGCGAGCACGCCTTTGATGGCGACGGCGCCATCCGCGCCGGCGGCTACCGCGCGAGACCAGCACCAGACTGCGCTGGCGAAGGCACAAACCGAGACAGCGGCGCTGACCAACGCGCTCGCCGGGCCGTCGCCCGCACCGGGCGCGGACGCTCTGCCGGAGTTCGATGTCGTCAACGTCGAGCCGACCGGCGAGACCGTTGTCGCCGGTCGGGCGTTACCCGACGCGACGGTGGAATTGCTGCGCAATGGCGAGGTGTACGATCGCGCGGTGGCGGACAAATCCGGCCAGTTCGTCATGGTGCCGCGCCCGCTTCCGCCGGGAAACCATGACCTGACCCTCCGCATCACACGTGACGGCAAGCAGGTGACCTCGAAGCAGAGCATCGCGGTGGCGCTCGAGACTGCGGCAAGGGAGCGCCCGATGGTGGCGCTGATGGCGCCGGACAAGCCCGTCCGGGTGCTGTCGCAACCCGCGGCGACGTCGGCTGCCGGGAAGATGGCTATCGAGGCGGTCGAGACCGAACCGGGCGGCAAGCTCCATGTGAGCGGTCAGGCAACGCCCGGCGCGACCGTCCGGCTCTATCTGAACGGCAGCTTGATCACGTCGGCGACGGCCGACCAGGAGGGGCGCCTCTCGGTCACGATCAACAAGGGCGTTACGGCGGGCGACTACCAGATCCGGCTTGACGAGGTCGATCCCGGATCCGGCAAGGTGCGCTCGCGTGCCGAGGTGCCGTTCAACGTTCCGGACGCGACGACCACGGCATCGATCCCGGCGCCGGCAGCGTCGTCCACGCGTGCAGGCGTGGCCACCCCACAGCTCGCGGCGGCGACGACCGCAAACGCATCCGATGCGAGCTCCCCCTCCGCAGTGATTGTGCCGAAGATCACGACGACCACCGTGGCCCGTGGCGACAGTCTGTGGCGGATCAGCCAGCGCGCACTGGGCGCCGGGCAGCGCTATGCCGTGATCTATCGGGCCAACTCACAGCAGATCCGCAATCCCAATTTGATCTATCCCGGCCAGGTCTTCGTCCTGCCGGCAAAATGAGGCCGGCATTCCTCCAACAGTCACTTCCCGGGGGATTTCAGGAAGACCACGATCTTCGCGCGATCTTCCGCCGAGCGGACGCCGGTATAGGGCTTCATGCCGTTGCCCGACACCACGGCCTCGGGATCCTCGATGAAGCGCAGCAGCGTGCTCTCATCCCAGACGATGCCGGATGATTTCATCGCCTCCGAGTAGGGAAACTTCGCGACCGATCCGGCCTTGCGGCCGACGATATCGTGCAGGTTCGGGCCGACGCGGTTGTCGCCGTCCTTGACGGTGTGACAGGTGCGGCAGGAATTGTTGAATGTCTGCTCGCCGGAAACGCCCGCATCCTGGCCATGCGATGGCGACAACGTCAGGGATATCAACCCGCAAACGACGATGATGAATCCAGGCCGCATCGATCACTCCGCCGGCAATTGCACCACGCAGCTACCCGCTACAGCGGTCCGGGTGCCATGCCGTCAACGCAGAGGCGGCGTGAAAGGTCCTGCTGCAACAGACCCCACATCTGGCGCAAGCGTGCGCGCCGCACTAGATGTGCCCGCATGCAACACCCCGCCCTCGAGGATTTCGTCGCCGGCCACCAGCGCCTGTTTGTCCTGACCGGGGCCGGCTGCAGCACCAATTCGGGCATTCCCGATTATCGCGACAGCGACGGCAACTGGAAGCGGACGCCGCCGGTCACCATCCAGGCATTTTTGGGCGAGGCGACAACGCGGCAGCGCTACTGGGCGCGCAGCATGGTCGGCTGGCGGCGGTTCGGCCGCGCGATCCCGAACGGTGCGCATCGCGCGCTGGCCAAGCTCGAACAGCAGGGCCGTTGCGAGCTGTTGCTGACCCAGAACGTCGACCGCCTGCACCAGGCGGCGGGCAGCCAGCGCGTGATCGACCTGCACGGGCGGCTTGACGTGGTCCGTTGCCTCGGCTGCGGCGCGACGATGCCGCGCGAACAGTTTCAAGGCGAGTTGGCGCGGCTGAATCCCGCCTGGCTCACACTCGATGCCGCCAATGCGCCCGATGGCGACGCCGATCTTGAACATGACTTCTCGTCATTCGTCGTGCCGGCCTGCGAGGTCTGCGGCGGCGTGCTGAAACCCGATGTGGTGTTCTTCGGCGAGAACGTGCCGCGCGATACGGTCGCGTCGGCGCAGGCGCATCTCGAGCAGGCCGATGCCTTGCTCGTCGTCGGCTCCTCGCTGATGGTCTATTCCGGCTTTCGCTTCGTCCGGATGGCGGAGCAGCGCGGCCTGCCGATTGCCGCCGTCAACCTCGGCCGCACCCGCGCCGATGAGCTGCTCACGCTCAAGATCGAGGACCAGTGCGAGGCGGCGCTGTCGTTCTTGCTGTAGACCGCCGACCTCTCCACGTCATTGCGAGCGAAGCGAAGCAATCCATCGAGCCGCACACGTTGAAGCATGGATTGCTTCGTCGCTTCAGCGCAAAATTGCTTTGCAATTTTGTCGCGAGCTCCTCGCAATGACGAGTGCCTAAACTTGGCGTCCGCTCACGCGCGATGGCGCGGTGCCTTGGCCATCGGCATGTTGGCGTTCCAATGCGTCCAGCTGACGCTGGCGAGGCTGCCGAGATCCGTCGCCAGCGGGCGACGGGTGCGGCGCTCGTATTCGGCGATGCAGCGGCCGGACTCGCCGATCTTGCGCTGCAATTCGTCGATCGTCATCTGCGTCGCGCGGCCGCAATTGGCCTTGCCGAGCTGATCGACCTCGATCGCCTTCAATGCCGCACGCAGCTTCTTGAGCTGCGCGCGCTGCCAGGCGATGTGACTGTCGCTGTCTGCCGTCATGTGGCCGCCACCATCTTTGATCGCTGGACGCCATTGGGAACCTCGATGTCGACCTCGAGCATCGAGACGAACTTGCCCCGGTCCATCCGGACCACGACCTTGTCGGGATCGACGTCGATATGCTTGGAGACCACGCTCAGGATTTCCGAGCGGAGCATCTCGAGCAGGTCGGGCGCGCCGGTCCGGCCGCGCTCATGCGAGAGCAGGATCTGCAACCGCTCCCGCGCGACAGGCGCCGATGCGGCGCGGGCGCCGAACAGCCGCATTACGTTCATCATGCCGCCCTCCGTCGCAGCAGCCGGTCCATCAGCCTCTTGCGCTCGACCGGCACGGTCATTTCGATCTGCTCGCCCATCAGGCGCCGTACCGCGTCGGCATAGGCCCGCGCCGGCGCGCTGCTTGCAGCGTTCAGCGTGACCGGGCAGCCGACATTGGACGCGCGCAGCACGTCCTGGCTTTCCGGGACGATGCCGAGCAGCGGCGTGGCAAGGATTTCCAGGATATCGTCGATCGACAGCATCTCGCCGCGTGCGGCGCGGCCGGCATCATAGCGGGTGACCAAGAGATGCTTCTCGACCCGTTCGCCGCGCTCGGCACGGACCGTCTTGGAGTCCAGCATGCCGATGATTCGGTCGGAGTCGCGGACCGACGACACTTCCGGATTGGTGACGATGATGGCCTCGTCGGCGTAGCGCATCGCGAGCGTCGCGCCGCGTTCGATACCGGCCGGGCTGTCGCACAGTATCCAGTCGAACTTGGTCTTGAGGTCGGCGATCACGCGCTCGACGCCCTCTTCGGTCAGCGCATCCTTGTCGCGGGTCTGCGACGCCGGCAGCAGCCAGAGGTTCTCCAGCCGCTTGTCGCGGATCAGGGCCTGCGGCAGCTTGGCGACGCCCTGCACCACATTGATGAGGTCGAACACCACGCGCCGTTCAGCGCCCATCACGAGGTCGAGGTTACGCAGGCCGACGTCGAAATCGATGACGACGACGCTCTGGCCCATTTGCGCGAGTGCCGCGCCAAGCGCGGCAGTTGAGGTCGTCTTACCGACCCCGCCCTTCCCAGACGTCACGACCAAAACCTTGGCCATTCTCTCTCTCCTTGTAGTCAGTCGGTCAGTTCAATGGTGTGATGCGCAGCATTTCGCCCTCGAGCCACGCCTGGGCGGGCCGGTTGCGCAGGCTGTCGCCGATGTCATCTGCGGTCTGGTAGTAGCCGTCGATGGCGAGCAGTTCGGCCTCGATCTTCTGGCAGAAGATCCGGGCCGCAGAATTGCCGTTGATGCCGGCCATCGCGCGTCCGCGCAGCGTGCCGTAGACATGGATCGACCCGCCGGCAACGATCTCGGCGCCGGAGCCGACCGAGCCGAGCACGGTGACGTCGCCCTCGGCGAACACGATCGACTGGCCGGAGCGAACCGGGCTCTCCAGCAGCAGCGACGGCAGCTTGGTCTTGTCCTTGTCTTTGTTTTTTTCCTGCGGCTGCGGCTTCTGCGGCTCGACATGGGTGATCGCGCAGGCGCGGCCGCCGGTCAGAAGCGGCGGCATGTTGGCGCCGAGCCTGGATTCGTCGACCCCCTCGATGCCGAGGATACGAATATTGCGTTCAGCGAGGCTGCCGACCAGATGCGCGATCGCGGCCTGGCTGAGATCGACCGCTGCGAGGTCGAGCACCACAGGCTTGCCGGTGAAGAAGCCCGGCGACTTCCCCAGCGTCGCGTCGATCTCGGCGAGCCAGGACACGATCGGCACGACCGGCGAGAAAACGAACGCAACATAGGAGCGGCCGCGCATGCGGACCTGCTGACGTGCGACCTGTTGAGTTGCGTCCATCGCCCCTGACTCGGTTGTCTTGTCGAATGGTTAACAATCGGACCGCATGGTTAATCAAAGGTTAACGGAAGGGGATGTTTTCACGGATTTGCGACGGCCTCCTCGTGGCGGTCGGCTGGAACAGATGCGCAGCGCCGCCGAACGGCGCTGCAATCGTTCGGATGCGGCCTCTGGGAACAGACGCTGCCCGTCAGCGCCGCGCTGATGGCGATCGCTCGGCCTGAACAGATGCATCGAACACCGCACGGCATGACGGGCTGAGCTGCTCGGTTTGGGCTGCCATGCAATCCCTGATCCGGTCGCGGTTCGGGATGTAGGCGCCACACAGGCGGACCGCGTCACCCATGCAGGCCTGGCGCTGCATGGATTCGTTCGGACCGGACTGCGCCATAGCGGGCACAATCGTTGCGGCGAGAAGCACGAGGGCAAGACGAAGTTTCATGGATCACTCTCTCACTGGCAGGTTGAGGGGTCGGTCGTGACTGGTGTCACGCACCGGGCTTGCGGCCCTCGCTCGCCGCGCGTTCGGCGCCGGCTTGCGATGGCGGAGGGTGCAGAAGCGTTGCGACCGTGGTGTCGAGCAACTCGGTCCACGCCGTCGCGGGATCGATCTCGGGCGCGAACCGCCCAAGCAGCATCGGAAAGGCCGGCGGCTGGTTGAGGGCCGCATTCAGCAACGCAAAGAACAGCGCCGGATGGCTGCTGCGGATAATGCCCGCCGCGATGCCGGCCTGAAAAAGCTCGCGCGCGCTCTCATAGGCCGGACGCAGCAGTTTTTCGGTGACCTGCGTGGAGCGCTCGGGCGCCTCCGCGCCGTGGCGAACCACGAAATTTCGTACCTGCGGATGTGCGGCGTAGAAGGTGGCGACCGTGATGATGAGATCGCGAAGCCGGTCGCCCAGCGAACGGCGCGCGTCGGTTGCGATCGCATGCACCTCGGCCATCACAGGCAGCGCAAGCACAACGACGCGATCGAGGCAGGCGTCCCACAGCGCGGCCTTGTTGCCGAAATGGACGCGCACGAGATTCGGCGCGACGCCCGCCGCCGCGGCGATGCTGCGCAGGTCCGCTCCGTCGAAACCTTGGGCCGCAAATGCCTCGGTTGCCGCGATCAGCAGCGCCTGGCGGCCGTCGGGCATGTCCTTGCTGCGGCGTCCCTTGGGTCGGGAGACCGGTGTCGTTGCCGTTGCCGTTGCCGTCTTGCTCGTATCGGTCATCGCTGTCTCTATATGTCCAATTGTACATATAGGTTTGTCAGCCGACTGTTCAAGAGCAGCGCCAACAGGCACGACCGCCGCGGTAAATCTTTTTAAATCAAACGCTTACGTCCAGCTCAACGAGCATTCGCACGCCGCACCGGCAAGACGGTCTCGCCACGTCTCCGTCGGAGATTCGACCGGGCTGGACCGGCCTTGGAGTGACGCCCCTAAGAGCACTCCGAACGGTCACCGAAGATCGCCTCGGGCGGACGGTCGGCGCAAACCCAAAAGTTCGAAACGGCAGGGGATACCGCTGATCGCAGTTCCCTTGAGTCTGATGCGCGTCGAAGTGGAACCTATTCCGCCTTGATGTTGGCCGACTTGACGATCGGCCACCATTTCTCGATCTCGGCAGCCTGATGCGCGCGCAGCGCTGATGAGCTCTGTTTGTCCGGCGGCGGGATCTCCTGGCCGAGCTCGGCGAAGCGTTGCCGGACGACGGGCTCGGCGAGCGCTGATATCACGGCCTTCGACAGTATCGACACGATATCGGCAGGCGTGCCCTTCGGCGCCCAGATCCCGTGCCAATAGGCGATATAGAGCCCCGGCAATCCGGCTTCATCGACCGTCGCAATATCTGGCGCCGATGCAAGCCGCGACGGCGCCGTGACCGCAAAGGCCTTCACGGTCCCGCTCTTCACCTGCGGCAGCGAGTTGGGGGCCTGATCGAACATGATGTCGATGTGCCCAGCCATCAGATCGTTCAACGCGGGGCCGGCGCCGCGATACGGCACGAAGGAGAAGTTCGTCCCCGTCAACTGCTGGAAGAAGACGCCCGCGACATGCGCGCCCGATCCCGGGCCCGCGGTGCCCGCTGTGGCCTTGTCGCCATTGGCCTTGAGCCAGAGGATCAACTCCTTCAGATTTTGCGCCGGCAGATCGGGCCGGCCGATGATCAGCTGCGGCCCGCTGGCGATCAGCGCGATCGGCGCAAATTCCCGAACGTCATATTGCAGCTGATAGATCGCGCCGTTCAGGCAATGCGTGCCCCAATGCCCGATCGTGATCGTGGAGCCGTCCGGCGTCGCGCGCGCGGCGCGCAGGCCCGCGACGGTGCCGGAGGCGCCCGTGACATTCTCGATGATGACGGGATGGCCTACCGTATTGCGCATATATTCGGCGAGGATCCGCGCCAGCACATCGGTCGGTCCGCCAGCCGAAAACGGCACGATTATGGTGATCGGGCGCGCCATGGTTTCCGCGCGAGCACCGATCGACGCAAGCGGTAGCGTCGCGGCACCGAAAGCGAGCTGCAGGAATGGCCGGCGAGTCATGTTGGGCATGCGCGTTCCCCCTCATGCTGTCATAGAGCCGCTCGCCTAGAAGCTCCAGCCCTTCGACGTGCCCCAGTCCATCATGAATTGCTCGGTTTCGCGACCAGCGTCGGCGAGCCATGCGGTGAAGTCGGCAATGGCGCCGGCGCTTTCATTGTCGGCGAGATAGAATGAGCGGTACTCGCGCTTGCGCAGGCCTAGGTCGCCGAACGGCAGGCAAAGCTGGCCCGCCATCAGTTCGTCGATCACGAGGAACAGCGGAAACAGCCCGATGCCGATCCGCTCGATCGTCGCCTGCAATGCGAAGAACATCTGCTCGAACCGCAGCGTCTCCTGATCGGCACTCATCTCGCCACCGGCCTGCGCCAGCCAGCGCGGCCAGTCATACGGCTCGGTCAAATAGGTGATCAGCGTGTGATGCCGCAGATCGTCGGGGGTCGCGAGCCGCCCGCGCGTCAGCAGATCGACATGGCAGACCGGCGCGATCAGCTCGGTCATGAAGTGCTGGGACATCCAGCCGACCGGCTCGCCGACATTGCCGCGGATCGCGACGTCGAACGAACGGTCGTTGACGTTGAGCGGACCGATCGAGGTGAGCAGCCGCAGCTCGACGTCGGCGCGCATACGCTGGAACGAAGAGATGCGGCGGATCAGCCAGCGCATCGCAAACGTCGGCGGCGCGCTGACGCGCAGCACCGACGGCGAGCCATACTGCTTCATGTCCATCGAGGCGAGCGCCAGGCGATCGAGGATCGCCGTGACCTCGCGATAGTAGATCTGGCCGGCCGCGGTCAGCGTCAGTTGCGAAGGAGCGCGGCGAAACAGCTTGACGCCGAACCAGTCCTCGAGAAGCGCGACCTGGCGGCTGACGGCGCCATGGGTGACGAGCAGCTCTTCTGCGGCCTTGGTGAAGCTCACATGCCGCGCGGCCGCCTCGAATGTCCGCACCGCGTTGAGCGGTGGCAACTTTCTCATGATCGTGTCGCGTCTCCGGAAGCGTCAGGAGGATAGCGTGGGGGCGTCCGGATTGTCGAGGGCGCGAACGAATTGGGCGCGGTCGAGGTCGCCTTCCCAGCGCGCCACCACCACGGTCGCCACCGCCGTGCCGATGAAGTTGGTCAGCGCACGCGCCTCCGACATGAAGCGGTCGATGCCGAGCAGCAGCGCGATGCTTGCCACGGGCACGTGGCCGATCGAGCCCAGCGTCGCGGCGAGCACGATGAAGCCGCTGCCCGGCACGGCGGCTGCACCCTTCGAGGTGAGCAGGCAGACCACCACGAGACCGATCTGCTGGACCAGCGACATCGGCGTGTCGGTGGCCTGGGCGAGGAAGACGCTGGCCATGGTCAGATAGATGCAGGTGCCGTCGAGATTGAAGGTGTAGCCGGTCGGAATCACGAGGCCGACGGTCGATTCCGCACAACCTGCGGCCTTCATCTTGTCGATGAAACGCGGCATCACCGATTCCGAGCCAGACAGGCCCAACACCAGCAGCAACTCTTCGCGGAGATAGCGGATCAGCTTGAAGATGCTGAAGCCCGCAAAACGCGACACGATGCCGAGCCCGACGATCACGAACAACACGCGGGTGAGATAGAACACCAGCATGAAGTGCGACAGCGCGACGATCGAGCCGACGCCGTATTTTCCGATCGTGAAGGCCATGGCGCCGAACGCGCCGATCGGCGCAATCCGCATGATCATGCCGATCAGGATGAACAGGATCTTCGACAGCTTCTCGATCGCCACCAGCACCGGCTTGCCGCCTTCGCCATAGCGCTGAAGGGCGATGCCGAACAGCACGGCGAAGAACAGCACCTGGAGCGTATCGCCGCTGGTGAACGCGCCGCCTACGGTCGACGGAATGACGTTCATCAGGAAGCCGACCACGGTCTGCTCGTGCGACTGGGTGACGTAGGAGGCAACGAGGCGGGAATCCAGCGAAGCAGCCGAGACGTGCATGCCGTCGCCGGGCCGCGCCAGATTGATGACGACCAGGCCAAGGATCAACGCCGCTGTCGTGGCAACCTCAAAATAGATCAGGGTTTTCACGCCGATCCGTCCGGCCTTGCGCATGTCGCCGAGGCTGGCAATGCCGTGCACCACGGTGAGGAAGACGATCGGCGCGATCGCCATCTTGATCATCTTGATCAAGGCGTCGCCGAGCGGCTTCAGCGCCGCGCCGACATCCGGCCAGAGATATCCGACGAGCACGCCCAGCGCGATGCCGATCAGCACCTGAACATAGAGACGCGCATGCCAGGGTGCCGCAACAACATCGAGACGGGCGGCACCGTCATTGGTGATCGTGGACATGGGCGTTGATCCTCTGGAGTCTTGATATTGGCCGCGCAGATGGCGTCGTGGGCAGACGCATCAACGCAGCGGCGCGACGTTGGCGGGCGATTGCGCGAAGCGCAAACGAGTTAAGCTCAGGCAGCGTGACTTCAGCTCACAGGCCGAGTTCGCAAGCCGACTACGGCCGCGTGAGCCCACCTCACGCTCCGTCAGCATTACTCGTTTGCCGGCGCCGCCCGCTTTGACCGACAACGGCAAGGAAGCCGGTCGTCAACCGGCGCGAGCTGTGAGGAGCGACAATGAGCAGACTTTCGGTGGCGGTAATCGGCGCCGGCATGGGCGGACTGGCCTCCGCCGCGGCGCTGAGCCGCGCAGGGGTTGATGTGACTGTGTACGAACAGGCCCAGCGCTTCACGCGATTAGGGGCCGGCATCCAGATCGGCTGCAACGCCATGAAGGTGATGCGGGCGTGGGACCTGGAGCCGCTGCTGCGCCGCGCGGCGTTCTATCCGCGGTCCTGGAACAACAAGGAATACGACACCGGCGAGGTGCGCTTCGACATGGTATTCGGCCCTGCCGCCGAGGAGCGCTATGGCGCACCTTATCTGCTCGGACATCGCGGCGACCTGCATGCGGCGCTCGCCAGCGCCGTGCCGGAGAATCTCCTCCGCCTCGACCACAAGCTGACCGCGATCGAACAGCGCGCGGATCGTTCGGTGGCGCTGACCTTCGCCAACGGCCACAGCACGACGGTCGACGCGGTGGTGGCAGCCGACGGCGTGCATTCCTTCGTCAAGGAGCGGCTGTTCGGCCGCGACGAGCCGAACTTCACCGGCCGCATCGCCTATCGCACCGTATTCCCGGCATCGCTGCTCAACGGTTACCCGATCGACGACTGCACCAAATGGTGGGGGCCGGATCGCCACATCGTCATTTATTACGTCAAGCCCGACCGGAGCGAGGTCTACTTCGTGACCAGCCAGCCGGAGCCCGGCTTCACCGTGGAATCCTGGTCGGCCACCGGCGACGTCAACGAATTGCGCAAGGCGTTCGACGGCTTCCATCCCCAGGTCCGCAAGGTGCTGGAAGCCTGCCCGTCGGTGCACAAATGGGCGCTGGTCGACCGCGATCCGCTGCCGCGCTGGAGTGCGGGCAATATCACGCTGCTCGGGGACGCCTGCCATCCGATGACGCCGTATATGGCACAGGGTGCGGCGATGGCGATCGAGGACGCCGCGGTGCTGTCGCGCTGCCTCAAGGGCGTCGATCGCGACGGCGTCGCTGCGGCCTTCCGCCGCTTCGAGGCGACGCGCAAGCCGAGAACCTCGCGCGTGCAGGCGAGCTCGCGCACCAACACCTGGCTGAAGAACCCGACCGATCCGGACTGGGTCTACGGCTACGACGCCTGGACCACGCCGATCGCCGAGCCGGCGCTGGCCTGATCATAGTTCAAAGGAGACAATGATGACCGACGCAAATCCCCGCGGCGAGAAGTTCGAGCGCGGCCTGCAGACCCGCCGCACCGTGCTCGGCGACGCCTATGTCGAGCGATCGCTGAAGGCGGCGGACGATTTCAACTGGCCGATCCAGAAGCTCGCGACCGAATATTGCTGGGACGAGATCTGGAATCGCCCGGATCTCGACAAGCGCAGCCGCAGCCTGCTCAACCTCGGCATGATCGCGGCGCTGAACCGGCCGCACGAGCTCAAGGTGCACATTCGCGGCGCGCTCAACAACGGACTGAGCAAGTCCGAGCTGCGCGAGGTGTTCCTGCAGATCGCGGTCTATTGCGGCATGCCCGCCGGGCTCGACAGCTTCCGCATCGCCAAGGACGTGTTCGCGGAGATGGGCCTTGTCGACTGAACCGGCGCCGATCGTAACCGCCGCATGGCAGGGCTTCGTCCGGCACGACGCGCCGGGGCCGGCCGGCCGGCTCAGCGTTCGTGTCGGCGGAGCAGAGCGCGGCGTGCCCGTGCTGCTGTGCCATTCGATCCTGACCAGCAGCGCGATCTGGCATCGGCAAGCCATCGCACTCGTCGCGCGCGGCCACCGCGTGCTCGCGCTCGACAGCAAAGGTCACGGACAATCGGAGGCACCGCGCGGTCCCTACACGATGGACGATCTGGTGGCGGATGCGGTCGCAGTGCTCGATCACCTCGGTATCGCGCGGGCGCACGTGATCGGCGTCTCCCAGGGCGGCATGACGGCGTTCGGCCTCGGCGTGCACCATCCCGACCGCCTCCTCAGCCTGTGCGTGATCGCCGCGCGCGCCGATGCGCCGCCGCCGTTTGCGGCCGCATGGGATGATCGGATCGCCGTTGTGCAAGCACAGGGGATCGCGCCGCTTGCGGCACCGACCGCCGAACGCTGGTTCGGGCGCGGCTTTCTCGAGGCCAATCCGGCCATCACCAACGCGCTGCTGGATTGCATCAACGAGACCGATCCGGAGGGCTTTATCGGTTGCGCCAGCGCCATCCAGTCCCTCGATTATCTCGACGGCGTGAAGCGGCTGCAACTACCGCTGGCAATGGTCGTCGGCGCACGCGACGAGCTGCTGGTGCAGCCGATGACCCAGCTCGCGGCGTCGCTCGATTGCCGGCTAGCGATCATTCCCGACGCCGGGCACCTTCCCCAGATCGATCACCCGGACGAGGTCGAGGCCGCGATCGAACGGCACCTGCGGGAGCTGGCCCAATCTGCATAACGCTGCCCGGGAATTCTTGCCCCGTACCATCCTGGCACTGAGCGCTTTGGCCATCGGCAGAGAAAGTGGATGGCCAGGGCGCGGATATCGCATGGGCTGATAGCCATCATCTGCACCGAATTATCGGATAACAGCCTCCTGCCAGCCCATTTCTGCGGCGAGTGGCGCTCTTCGATAGCTCCCGCCCCGGTGGCGACAGGGTGGCTTCCGCATGCTAACCTGCATGGAAGGTTATAGCGCGACGGTATGGCGGGCATGGCGGTGCAGAGTGACCCTGTGTTGTCCCCTCAAGTGATGCCTCCCTTTGAGCGTGCCTGTCGCGCTGTCCTCGCGGCCGATGTGGTCGGCTATACCCGACTGATGGAAGCGGCCGAGCTCGAAACGCATCAACGCTATCGGACGCTCCGCGTCGAAGTCACCGATCCGACCATCGTCTCCCATCGCGGTGAAATCGTGAAGAACACCGGCGACGGATTTCTCGCGGTCTTCGAGAGCCCGTCGGATGCGGTCGAGTGCGCGGCCGAGTTGCAGCAGGAGATCCTGGCTCGGGAAAGTCGGCACTCTCCCGAGCGCCGCATCGCATTTCGAATTGGCATCCATTGGGAGCCCGTCATCTTTGATCTCGATGACATCTACGGAAGCGCGGTCAATATCGCCGCACGTCTCCAGACGACAGCGCCGGCTGGCGGGATCGTGGTGTCGTCGGCCGTGCTCGAAAATCTTGATAGCCCTGGCGATCTGAAACTCGACAGCCTTGGCGACCTCAGGCTGAAGAATTTAACGCGGGCTGTCCCCGCGTTCTCGCTGCAACTGCCGGGGGTCGACCGCGGCGCGGCCGTAGGCTTCGCGCGCGCGCCGTCCAGGCGTGCAAAATTGCCCTCGATCGCCATCTTGCCGCTGGTCAGTCTTTCAGACGACGCCGACGACAATTATTTCGCCGAGGGATTTGTCGACGATATCATCGCCACGCTCAGCAATATTCGTCACCTTTTGGTGGTCGCCCGCGGATCGACCATGATGATCGACCGCCGCGCCGTCGATTACGGAACGGTAGCCGGCGAACGACTCGGCGTGCGGTATCTGCTCAGTGGCAGCATCCGTCGGGCCGGCGGTCGAATCCGGCTCTCCGTCGAGCTCGGTGACTTGTCGACGGCATCGGTCATCTGGGCGGAGAAATACGAAACCGATATCGAGCACATCTTCGGCGTGCAGGACGAAATCGCCCTCATGATCGTGGGTCGCATCTCGACGCATGTGCGCCAGGCCGAGGTGAAGCGCGCGCTGCGCAAGCGCCCGCACAATCTGAACTCGTACGATTATTTTCTGCGCGCGCTCGATCTGCTCTACAAGCTGGACTTTGCCAGCTTTTCGATGGCGCGGACCCTGCTGGAGCGGGCGCGCGAAGAGGATGACGGCTATGCGGCGCCATATGCGTTTTCGGCGCGCTGGCACATGTTGAATATCGCCGAGGGTCGGTCGACCGATCCCAGCGCCGAGATCGCCGAGATCATCCGGCTCTCGAATTGCGCCATCGAACGCGATCCGTCCGACGCGCTTGCCCTTTCACTCCAGGGACACGCGCGGAGTGCGTTCCATTTTGACTACGACACAGCGCTGGACTGCTTTGACCGAGCGCTTGCCGCGTCGCCAAACAACCCCTGGGCATGGATGTTCAGCAGCGCGACATACGGCTTCATCGGCAAGCCGGTGTCGGGAATCGAGCGAGCCGAACGCGCCATTCGGCTGTCCCCGCTGGATCAGCAAGCCTTCACCAGTTTTTCACGGCTCGGCCAAAATCATTATTTGAACGGCACCTATGAGGAGGCCATTCGCTGGTCACGCAAGGCACTCAGCCTCAATCCACGATACGGAAACGCGATCCGGATCGCAGCCGCAAGCCTCGTGGCCGTCGGCCGGCATGAGGACGCCGCGCTATTGGCAACACATCACCGGTCGGTTCTGCCGCAATTCACTGTGTCTCATTACGCGCCGCGCTGCCCTTTCAAAGCGGAGCAGGCTTCACTTTACGTGCAACGACTGGAAGCCGCCGGACTTCCTGTCTGAATTTGGAGTGGTTCATTGACAACATAATGTTTGAAGCTGGGAGGTTGCGATGCAATTTCACGTATTTGATGGCGGCGGGGACGGTGGCGGCGACGGCGGCGGAATCTCCGACCCCCGGGTTCACCCGGGGTTGGCGAAGGCCGAGGAAACCCGGGTCCCCCGGGTCAACCCCCCGCACGGCGGGGCCGAGCCCCACCAGCGCCAGGCCGCCGCAGGCCGGGCTGGCAACCGCCAACGGCCACAGCCCCAGGCCACTCGCCCGCGAGCG
>NZ_VKHP01000177.1 GCF_010811875.1 Bradyrhizobium uaiense | reverse complement strand
TTGCCCTTGCTGACTGGTATCAACGGAAGGACGTCGGCAATGATCGCCTTGTGCTCCCAGCACAGCAGCACGACGCCGTTCAGCGCCAGCAGCGCCGTGATCAGCGCCGGCTCATGACCTTTGCCAAAATCTTCGTTGGGCGTCGCGCCAAGACGCGCCGCCAGCGCTGAGATCGTCTCAGCGGGACGGCTGCTCGGACCCCGGTTGGGCGTGGTGCCGGGCGTCGCGGCATAGATCGCGTCAGGCCTCGCATAGTCGCCCTTGGCAAGGTCGGTGCCGAACAATGCTGTCCAGGCGCCGGCGCGCTGCCAGCCGCGGAGGACAAGCGACTCGGTATCGGACACACCGTCCGCGGTGAAGCCGGGGCCCGGCCAACCGTCATCAGGCTTTTCGGCATGACGGATGATGAAGAGTGTGAGTGCGTCCATGGCGTCCTCGCGGGAGAAGATGTGTTGCTGGCACGGCAATTTCGATCCTACGCCGGCGGCATGCTGCCCTCCATAAACGGCGTTACAATTTGCGAAAGCTCGACCGGTACTGCGCGGGCGAGACGCCGAGCCGCCCGGTGAACACGATGCGCATCCGGTCCGCCGAGCCGAAGCCGCAGTCGAAGGCAACCGCTTTCAGCGGCCGGTCTGAGCCCTCGAGCAGCCGGCGCGCGGCGTCGACCCGTGCCCGCTCGACGAATTCGTGCGGCGTGATGCCGGTCTCCTGCGCGAAGGCGCGGCCGAAATTGCGCACGCTCATGCCGACGGCCTCCGCCAGCGACTGCAGTGTGTGGCGCTCGCCGACATGCTGCATGATATGGGCCTGCGCCCGCGCAATCGGCGAATCCTCGTCGACCGGCGCGGTGAGATAGGGACTGAACTGGGACTGCCCGCCCTGGCGCTGCGCCACCACGACCAGCCGCTTTGCCACCGCAACCGCAACCTCAGGCCCGTGACGTTCGGCGACGAGCGCGAGCCCGAGATCGATCCCGGCGGTGACACCGGCCGACGTCATCAGCTTGCCGTCGCGAATGTAGATCCGGTCGAAGATCACCTCGGCGGCCGGAAAGCGCGCCGCCAGCCGCTGCGCGTTCTGCCAATGCGTCGTCACCTTGTGGCCGTCGAGCAGCCCGGCATGACCAAGCGCGAAGGCGCCGGTGCAGATCGAACCGTAAAGCTCGGCGCGCGCGGGAGCCCCGCGCAGCCACTGCGTCAGTTCGGGATCCGGCGCGGCGTCGGGCAGCCCCGGCCCGCCCGCAACCAGCAGAATATCGAATTTCTCCGTTGCCTCGTCGAAGCAGAGGTCGGCCGAAATCTTCATGCCGTTCGAAGCACGCAGCGGCTCGCGGCTGGCGCCGACCAGCACCGTCTCATAGCCGTCGCCATCAGCGACGAAACCGTTGGTTTCCGCGAACACGTCGACGGGACCGGCGACATCGAGCGCCTGAACTCCTTCGTGAATCGCGATCGCCACCTTCTGAACCGCCATACCTTCTCCCCGCCCGCTGGCGCGAAACGATGTCTCGTTGGCCCGATCCGGCGGCGCGCGTCGATTGCGATCGCCCGTCAAACCAGGTGACAACACCACCACGGATCACGCCACCAGGCGATCCAGACACACCGCAAGGACGGGCGTCGGCGCCTGCGTGTTCGCATGCCACGGCATCGTCTTGCCATATCGAGGAGCGTCTTGAAATGACCGAGATCATCGCCGGCATCCGCGTACCCGACAGCGCCATGGCCCGCGCCGCGACCCAGCTGGTGCGCGACACCGAGGACGATCTGCTCTACAATCACAGCCGCCGCGTGTTCTTCTGGGGCGCGCTGACCGGCAACCGCCGCAAGATGAAATTCGATCCCGAGCTACTCTATATCGGCGCCATGTTCCACGACATGGGCCTGACGGCTGCGCATGCGAGCCCGGATCTGCGCTTCGAGGTCGACGGTGCCAACGCCGCACGCGACTTCCTGAACAGCTATGGCGTCGCTGAACGCGACATCGAGGACGTCTGGGCGTCAATCGCGCTGCACACCACGCCCGGCATTCCCGAGCATATGCGTCCGACCATTGCGCTGGTCACCGCCGGCGTCGAGATGGACGTGCTCGGCATCGCCTATGACGATTTCTCGCACGAGCACCGCGACCACGTCTGTGCGCATCATCCACGCGAGGCCAACTTCAAGGAAAACATCATCGACCATTTCGCCGGCGGCACCATCAAGAAGCCGCTGACCACCTTCGGCAACGTCAAGGCCGACGTGCTGGCGCTCAAGGACATGAACTACACAAGGATGAACTTCTGCTCGATCATCCTCGGCTCGAAATGGCCGACCTAAAGCAAGGCCCGTTCGGCTTGCATCATCGGGCCGGAGGAAGTGTATTCAATCGGAAAAGAGCGCCTGCACATCCTCCTCCGTGAGCGCGGAGCCGATGCGTCCTTTGGAATCGAATATGCTGTCGGCGAGTGCGCGCTTGCGGGCTTTGAGTTCGTCCATTTTCTCTTCGATCGTACCGGTGGCCACTAGCCGATAGACAAAAACCGCCTTGTCCTGACCGATGCGATGAGCACGATCGATGGCCTGCTCCTCGACCGCGGGATTCCACCAAGGATCGAAGATGATCACGGTGTCCGCAGCCGTCAGGTTGAGTCCGACACCACCGGCCTTCAGGCTGATCAGGAACAGGTCGGCGGCACCGTTCTGAAAGCCCTCGATGGCGCTCCTGCGGTCCTTCGTTTCACCGGTCAGCACGCTGTAGCGGATCGCGAGGGCGTCGCAGCGCTTGCGGATCAGTGCCAGCATGGAGGTAAACTGCGAGAATACGATGATCTTGCGCTTCTCGCTCAGGAGTTCCTCGACCATCTCCAACAGCCGATCGAGTTTTGCAGACGGGCGCTTGACGCCGTCGTCGAGATTCAACAGTGCAGGATCGCAGCAGGCCTGACGCATCCTGAGAAGGGCTTCGAGCACGATGATATGGCTCTTGGCCAGGCCGCGCTCCCGGATCGCCTTACGGACCTTCTCCGACATCGACAGACGGATGGCATCGTAGAGCTCCCGCTGGCCGCCATCCAGAATGATACTCTCTACGAATTCGCTTTTCGGAGGCAACTCGGCGGCCACCTCGTGCTTGGTCCGCCGCAGCAGAAAAGGCCTGATACGCTGCGTCAGCACTCGCGCGCGTCCGGCGTCGGCACGCTTCTCGATCGGAGTCCGCCAGTTGCGCACGAAAGCCGCCCGATCGCCGAGATACCCCGGATTGACAAAGCTCATGATGGACCAGAGCTCGCCGAGATGATTTTCCATGGGCGTGCCGGTCAGGCAGAAGCGATGCCGCGCACGGATGCCCTGGAGCCTCCGGGTCGTCGCGGCGTTGGAGTTCTTGATGGTTTGAGCCTCGTCCAGCACTGCGATGTGCCATTCACGGGCAAGCAGCACCTCGTGATCGCGAACGATCAGCGGATAGGTGGTGAGAACGAGATCATGATCGGAGATCACTTCGAAACTCTGCCTGCGGTCTGGACCATGTAGCACGAGAACCTTCAGGCTTGGCGCGAACTTGCGCGCCTCGTTGAACCAGTTGGTCATCAGGCTTGTGGGAGCGACGACGATCGCAGGATCGGTCAGATGACCGCGCGCCTTCTCAAGTGCCAGCAACGCCAGGATCTGAACGGTCTTGCCCAATCCCATGTCGTCGGCCAGCACACCGCCCAGACTGCTTTCCCTGAGCAATTCGAGCCAGGCAAGCCCCTGCATCTGGTACGGTCTCAACGCCGCGTTGAAATCGGGCGGCAGGACCGGAACCGGCAATCCGCGGGTGCCGAGCAATCCCGCCATATGACGGAAGTTTTCTGCTCCCCTGAAGATGAATCGATCCGCTTCGAGACCGAGCAGTGGCACGATCTGTGCGCGCGAGAGGCGGATCTTCCCTGACGTATCGACGATGGTTTCGAAGGTGTGGAGCGCCAGTACGATCGGAAGGAAGCGATCGGCCGCCAATGCCAAATAGCGGCCGTCAGCCAGCGGCAGGTAGACGCTACCGCCGTCGTCCGCGAGCTCCTTGACCCTCTCGGGCGCAAATTCGGGTTGCGATAGCAGTGCCGCCAGTAGCGGAACAAAGTCGCGGCGTTCGCCGTCGATTTCGATCCCAAGCGAAAGCTCGAACCAGTCGATCCCGCTGCTCTCAAACTCCGCGTCGAACGCCTCGGATGACGTCGCAAGCCGGTACTGGAAATCGTCGTCGATGAGGATTTCGAAGCCAGCCGTCTGCAGATCAGCCGCATCGACATTGAGGAAATCGAGCCAATCGGTCGGCTGCGTGAAGGTCAGATCGTGGGCGTGCACGGCGTCGAGCAGCGGAAAAGCCGATCTCGCTTGCAGCAGACCGAGACTGGCCAGGCTTGCGGTCATTGCCTTCTCTTTGGCCTTGCGTCGCGAGACGACGTAGAGGGTTCCGTCCTGGAACGACTCCACCCGGTGCGCGCTTTCCGAGCGTTCGATTTCGACCGGGCCGTAGCGGAAGCTGAGGCGGGCTACCGGTACGCGGTCGGGCATCCGATCGCCATAATAATACGCATGCGCCGCCTTGTGCCCCGACATCAGACGAAGCACCGGCTTCGGGTCCACGCCGATCTTGGTCGGGGCGGCCGCAGGCGCGGGCAGCCAGCCGGAATCCAGGCCCGGCAGCTTCTGCCCAAGGCGTTGCGCGACTTGCGCGACATGGGCATGCGGGATGGCGGGAGCGAGCAGAAACCGGCTACTCAGCCGTTCCGGAAGATTCAACCTGATCGGCGCGATCAAACCGGCAGCTTCGTCGACGTAGACCGGCGGCTCGGCATTCAGCGCTGTTGCGCCCCCGACGATTAGCGTTGGACCGATTCCGTCCCTGCTGACCTGACGCCACTCGATACGACCATCGCGCGCCTCGCCCCATTGCAGCGGCACACCGCTGTGATCGCGCCAGAACGCCCGCCCCGTCGCGACGATTTGCTTCAGGACATCGGCTGAATAAGCGCGTCGGCCGAACGTATAGCCGGACCGAAATTCGCTGGACAGCCTAACAAGGATGTCGATGTCGGAACCGAGATAGTGTTTCGGAGCACGATCGAGCGAGAATTCGCCCAGAGACGGCTGTGACACCTTGCTGCCGAACTCGCCGGTCTTCAGGATTTTCACGGACACGAGCGACACGTCCATGCAAGGTACGCCAGCCCCCGACGACCTCGGCTGCAAGCAATAAAGCAAACGCTGCGTAACATCGGGCGGATAGTTCGTATCTCGCACCGACCGGCCGACTGTCTCGATCCACTCCGCGATTTGGTAGGGCAACACCGCTTCAGGTCGCGCCTCTCCCTTGCCCGCGGAGCCTCGTGACTGTTGCGATCCAGAACCGGCCGCCTGCGCAGGCGAACGCAACGCTTCAAAGAGCGTCGCGGCAACGTGCTTGCAGTTCAAGGCCATCGGGCAGGTGCATTTGCCGTCGAGATCGACCAATCGACGGCCCTCGAACTCCAGCTCGATATCGACCCTGTAGGGATTGCGTTCGGTTCCACTCACCCGCGCCTGCAGGTGGGTGAGATCCTCGCTGACCTCCAACCCGGAGACTCGGCCCTGAGCACGGTAAGCAAAGGCCTTGTCCACAGCCGATCGGCTGAAGAAGCCGAGGATGTCCTTCTGTTTCAATCGCTCGGAAAGGTTCGGGAGTTCAGACATCAAGGAATGCGGTTTTTCCGCGGACACTAGCTCGAGACCCATCCACCATTAGCAGACGGAATGTGTCGGCCAAACGGCATCGATCGTCGCCTGTCCTGCATCCACACCTTTGACCGTCGTGCACAGCGGTCGACGGACACCCGCGGCGAAAGCCTAGCTGCCGACGGCCGGACCGCGATCCGGCCCGGGATCCTGGCCGGCGGCCACGCGCGAGAGGCGGCCCATGTAGTGAGCCCAACCCTTGTCATGGGCCGCGCACTGCTCCGCGTTCGGCAGGCCGCTATGGGTCATCCGCAGGAGCGTGCCGGCATCCTTGCCGATCAGGTCGATCTCGATCAGGCTCGATCCCGGCGGCACTTCCGCGCCGCCTTCCCAACCGAAGCTGTAGGCAAGACGATGCACCGGCACGACCTCGCGGAACGCCCCGCGCGCAGCGCGGTTGCGATCGTCGCCGAGGCCCTTGAGCAAATAGAGCCCGCCGGGATGCAACTCGGTCTCGGCCTCCAGCCCCATCCAGCTCACGATCTTCTGCGGATCGGTCAGGAAGGCGAATACAGTTGCGGGCGGCGCAGCGATCTGGATCTCGCGTTGAACGATGAAGGCTTCAGTCATCGATCGATCCTCCATGGACGGTCGGGTTTCAGGGATAATTCGTGACAAGGGTGGCACGTCACCCCCATGATGGGGTGATGCAATTGTCCTCGACACTGAGCTGGCTGGTCGACGCCGCAGCCGAGACCGCAGGCGCCGACCGGTTGCTGGCGGACCTTGGCAGCCACCTTATCACGGATGGCCTGCCGCTTGCCGGCGGTGCGCTGACGCTCGAAGTTCCGCACCCGCTGATCGCAAGGCGCACCTGGCTGTGGCGTGCCGACACCGGCGAAGTCATCGAAGCGCTCGGCTTCGCGCCTAAACAACCCTTCGCAATGCCCGACATGATCGGATCCGGCGATGCCGGCCGGCGCTGGCTCAATAGCCTTGCGCCCGGCCCGATCCACGAGGACACCATCGGAACGCGGCCGGATGGCCCGACCCTCGGCTGGATCGGGACCCGCGCCTTCACCCCGGCCGAGGCCGATCGCTTGCGCGAGGCGGCGCGCTTCATGGCCGCACCGCTCGCCGCGCTTGCGGCGCGCGCGACATTGACCGCGGCGCTGGAGGCCTATCTCGGCCGGCGCAGCGCCGCGCGCGTGCTGGCGTCGCCCTTGCGGCGCAACACCGGCGAAACCATCCGCGCCGCGCTGCTGTTTGCCGATCTGCGCGGCTTCACTGCGCTCTCCGAAAGTCATTCGCCCGCCGAGGTGATCGCGGCACTCGACGCCTGGTTCGACCGCATCGCCGGCGCGATCCATGCCTTCGGCGGCGAGGTGCTGAAATTCATCGGCGACGGCATCCTCGCGATCTTTCCGGTCACGACCAGCGCGCGCAGCGCATGCGAGGCCGCATTGCGCGCGGTGGCGGCGGCGCGCGTCGGCATGGCGCATCTCGATGCGGAACGGCGCAGCCGCGGTCTGCCACCATTGTCGTTCGGTGCGGCGCTGCATCTCGGCGAAGTGCATTGGGGCAATATCGGCGCCGCCGACCGCCTCGACTTCACCGCGATCGGCGCCGCGGTCAATCTGGTCAGCCGTCTGGAAGGCCTGTGCAAGCCGCTGGAGCAGACCGTGTTGGTCTCGGATGCGCTTGCCGCCGAAACCGAGACGCCGCTGGTCGCGCTCGGCACCCATGAGTTGCGCGGCATCGTACGGCCATGCGCGGTCTTCACCCTGCCGGAGGCGTGAGCCGGTCATCGGAACAGGCGCAACCACGGCGCCAGATGGAACGCGCTCATCAGCGCATACATCGGGACCATCCCCTGCAATGAAAACGGTCCCTGCATGGCGCCGCAGATCATGTCAGCCGGTGCCATCGCGGCCACCAATGTCATCACGGCGAAGGTCGGCGCCGCCGCCAGCGACAGCAGGCGCGCCATGACATGGCCGCGTCCGCCGAACCTCGCCCTCAACCAGGCCTCGCGTGTTTCAATACCGGTCATCATTCGATCTCTCTGGAGATGATCCATGTCGTCATGTGCTAGGTTAGGACCGGGCCTCGGAGGGCGAGAGTGACAAGTGTGTCGGGATTCGAATGGACTCGCTGATTACGGCTGCGGCGCGCGCGCTCGCGGCGGGTGATCCCCTCGGCGCACTGAAACGGGTGGCGCTGCGCGACGATGCGCCGGCGCTGGCGCTGCGCGGCATCGCGATGGCCCGGCTCGGCGATTTCGCCCGCGCCAAGGAACTGTTGCGGCGCGCGGGCCGCGCCTTCGGTCCGCGGGAAGCCATCGCCCGGGCCCGTTGCGTGGTGGCCGAGGCCGAGATCGCGCTGGTGTCGCGCGACCTCTCCTTTCCCAGCAAGAGCCTCGCCGCGGCGCGCGCGACGCTCGCAGCGCGTGGCGATGCACTCAACGCCGCACACGCCGGTTATCTCGAAATCCGCCGCCTGCTGCTGATCGGGAGCCTCGATGCGGCGGAGCGCATGCTGGATGGCCTCGATCCGGCGCCCTTCCCGCCGGCGCTGCGGGTCGGCCATGAACTGGTCGTCGCCGGGATCGCGATGCGCCGGCTGCGGACGAAACCGGCACGCGAAGCGCTGGCACGGGCGCAGGACGCCGCACGCCGCGCCCGCATCGCCGGGCTTGTGGCCGAGGTCGAAAGCACCGCACGCCTGCTCGCCACGCCGGCGGCGCGCCTGATTGCGCGCGGCCACGAGCGGCCGCTGTTGCTCGAGGAGGTCGAGGCCCTAATGGCGTCGAAGGCGCTTGTTGTCGATGCCTGTCGCTACGTGGTGCGCGATATCGGTACGACTGTCTCTCTGAACCGGCGGCCGGTGCTGTTCGCACTCGCCCGCGCGCTGGGCGAAGCCTGGCCGCAGGACGTGTCGCGCGGCACGCTGATCGCGCGCGCATTTCGCGGCAAGCATGCCGATGAATCGCACCGCGCGCGGCTGCGGGTCGAGATCGGACGACTGCGCCGGGCGCTGCGGCCGCTCGCCGATCTCAGCGCCACGCCCGACGGCTTCGTGCTGGAGCCGCACGGCCGCCGCGAGGTCACCGTGCTGGCGCTGCCGGTCGAGGAGGAGCACGCGGCGGTGCTGGCCTTCCTCGCCGACGGCGAGGCCTGGTCGAGTTCGGCACTGTCGGTGGCGCTGGGCGCAAGTCAACGCACCGTACAGCGCACGCTCGACGCGCTGGCCGCCACAGGCAAGGTGCAGTCGGTCGGCCGCGCGCGCGCCCGGCGCTGGATGACGCCGCCGGTGCCGGGATTCACGACGACGTTGTTACTCCCCGCCCCGCTGCCGAACGGCTAGCATCGGATGGCAATCGGAGCGTTTTCGAGCGAAGTGGGTACCGGTTCGCGTGAAGAAAACGCGTCAGAACAAAAGTCAGGAGCGCCGCATGAAGAAGTCCGAAGCCGAGATCATCCGGGAATATGCCTTCGAGGGCGTCGAGAGCGTCGGCGGCGTCAGCTTCGACGGCGAGCAGGTCTGGTTCGCGGCGGGAGGCCAGTTGGTCGCCTTCGACCCCGACAGCGGCACCACCACCCGCACCCTCGACATCGCCGCCCACGCTGGCACCGCCTTCGACGGCAAGCATCTCTATCAGATTGCCGAGGACCGCATCCTGAAGATCGAGCCGAGCAGCGGACGCGTGATCTCCACCATCCCCTCGCCCGGCGGCGGCCGCGACTCGGGCCTCGCCTGGGCGGAAGGCTCGCTATGGGTCGGCCAGTATCGCGATCGCACCATCGTTCAGGTCGATCCGGTAACCGGCAAGGTGCTTCGCACCATCGAGAGCAACCGGTTCGTCACCGGCGTCTCCTGGGTCGACGGCGAACTCTGGCACGGCACCTGGGAAGAGGACCAGAGCGACGTCCGGCGCATCGATCCGCAGACCGGCGAAGTCATGGAGCGGCTGGAGATGCCGAAGGGCACGTTCGTCTCCGGGCTCGAATCCGACGGCAAGGACCGGTTCTTCTGCGGCAGCGGCTCGACCAACAACAAGGTGCGCGCCATCCGCCGGCCGAAGCGCAGCGGCGCATAAGACGATCAATCGCTTCGCGCGCCGAGCAAGCTCACGCCGGCGCGGGCACCGCGGTGGGCCGCGCCGATGCCATCGGCCGGAAGGTCATCATGATCAGGAACGCGCCGAGGCCCGTGGCCCAGGAGCCGACATAGAGCCACGTGTAGCTCGCAAAGGTGTCGTAGATCAGGCCGCCGGCCAAAGGCCCGGTCGCCATGCCGAGGCTGCCGGCCATCGCGGTGCCACCGATCACGGTGCCCATCATGCGCAGCGGAAAGTTCTCGCGGATCAGCACGGAATACAGCGGCATGGTGCCGGCATAGATGAAGCCGAAGATCGCCGCGACTGCATAGAACGCGGCAAGCTCGCGTACGAAGACGTAGCCGAGCGCGCCGAACGCCTGCGCCAGCAGGCCGAGCACCAGCACGCGCTTGGCACCGAAGCGGTCGCCGAGCAGGCCGAAGGCGATGCGGCCGCCCATGCCGGCGAGCCCTTCCACGCTGTAGATCGTCACGGCGGCAACAAGCGGAATGCCGCAGGTGACCGCGTAGCTCACGGTGTGGATGATCGGCCCCGAATGGGTGGCACAGCAGAAGAAATTGGTTGTGATCAGGATGAGGAATTGCGGCGAACGCAGCGCCTGCGCCAGCGACATCGGCGGCTCGCCGTTCGTCGAGACCACTTCGGGAGCATTGCCTTGCAGCGCCGGCGGGCGCCGCACCAGCAACGACACCGGAATCATGATCGCGCCGACCACGCCGGAGACGATCAGCATCGCGGTCCGCCAGTCGTGATGGGAGATCAGCCAGGCCGCGAACGGCGACATCGTCATCGGCGCCATGCCCATGCCGGCCGACACCAGCGAGACCGCGAGGCTGCGATGGGTGTCGAACCAGCCGGTGACGGAGGCCATCATCGGGGCGAAGATCGCCGCCGTGGCCGCGCCGACCAGCGCGCCGAACACGAATTGAAATGCCAGCAGCGAGGTCACCTGGCTTGCCAGCGCAAGGCTCGCCGCCAGCACGACCGATCCTGTCAGCACCACCGGGAGCGGCCCGAACCGATCCGACAGCGTGCCCCAGACCATGCTGGTGAAGGCCATCGCGAGGAAGCCGATCGTCATCGCGCTGGAGATGCCGGTCACCGACCAGCCGGTCTCGCGCGCCATCGGCTGGAGAAACACCGGCAGCGAGAACATGCCGCCGATCGCAACGCAGCCCAGCAAGCCGCCGGCCGCGACGATCACCCAGCGATAGGTCGAATTGCTCATTCCGGAACTCCCATGCAGCTCGTTCTGGATGGAAGACGAACGGATCGGACTGGAACCGACAGCGGACGACTGCTCCGGCCCACTTTTTTTTGCGAGCTTAGCGGCCGCCGGCCACGACCGCGATACTGAGGCGTGTCCCCACAAATCCGCCCGCCGAACGACGCCCATATTACCGTCAGAAGCGGACAAAAGAGGCGCGCTTGGTCATGTCACCAACGAGCCAAATCCGGACCAGACCCGAGCTGGGCCCATCACTCTATCTCGGGCTCGTCTAGCCGCCACGGCACCGCCGCGGCATGAAATTCGAGCTGCACAACCTGCTTACCTTCTAGGCTTGGAAGTCTTGGCGCTGAGGCCCGACACATCCACGCGCTAAAATCCGGTCCGAGCTCAACAGGCGGAAAGTCACCTATTTCGTCGAGAGTGCCAATGAAATGATACCATCCACCATAATCGTGGCGGCCCGGAGCGGTACGGGCGTTGTGATACACCTCAGCGTCCTTGCTAGGATCAATCCCTAGTTGGCCAAGCAACGCAATGAACTCGGGAGGAAAGCAGTCGGCTCGTGCCGCTCTAAAATTCCGACAGCCTGCACAATCGCACCTATCGGCTCCACCGCGTTCTGTTAGGCGATACGCCAAAACCGTCGCATCGCGGTCAGCACGACACTTCCACTTGGCGAAGTCAGACATATTCAACTCACGTGAATATAGCAGATAACTTTAGCTGCCCGTTCGGGTGCGTACAATGATCCGCTTCGGTGTCACAAAGGCGATATCCCTGACGTCAGGTCGCGTGTCCGCTTCGCCCGTGAAAGCGGGCGTCCCGGGTTATGCGTACGCGCCCCAGCCTCCGGTCAGCGGCCAGCCAGATTGCATCCGGGCTGCGGCGCGATCTCGCCCAGCGCGCGGACCTGAACCAGTTCCGTCCCCTGCGTCTTGGCGATGAACATGTTCATCGCCGCGTGGTGATCCTGACCGAGGGTCACGGGGCCGGTCGGCGACGGAATGGTGAGGCCGGCCATCGCGTCGATGATGGCCTCCTTGTCGAGCTTGCCGGCCTTCTCGGCTGCGGCCTTCAGCGCGATCAGGGTGTTGTAGTGCGTCATCACGTAGTTCGACACCGCGACGCCCGGGTTCTCGGCGGCGCGCGCCTTGGCGACAAATGCCTGGACGGCGGGATCCTCGCTCGCCGCGGCCGCCGGCACGACCGTGACCATGTTCTGGCCCTTGCCGCGGAAGATGCCGAGGTCGACCTCGGACAATCCAAGGAAAGCGACGGTGATATCCTTCAGCAACCCGGCCTCGTCGGCCTGCCGGATGAAATCCATCCCGTCGCCCTTCAGCGCGAACAGCACCACCTTGGCCTTGCTCGCCGCGACCTCCTTGATCAGCGGAGAGAAGTCGGTCTCGGTCCCAAGCGTGTATTTGGTCCCGACCACCTTGCCGCCGAGCTTCTCGATCAAGGGCTGCGCGATGTCGAACATCTGATGCGGCCAGACCCGGTCGGCGCCCAGCAGGAAATACGTGTTGCCGAAGGTTTGCGTCATGTAGGGCAGCAGTTGGCCGAGCTCCTGGTTCGGCACCGCGCCGAACGAGAACAGGTAGCGGCTGCATTTGCCGCCCTCGTAGTTGGTGGCGTAGAGCAGCGGCGTCCTCGAACTCTCCGCCAGCGGCACCAGCGCATTCAGATTGCGCGAGGTGATCGGACCGACGACAGCCAGCACATCCTGCTTTTCGACCAGCGAACGCATCGCGTCAGCGGCCGCCTCCGGCCGCGTCTTGTCGTCGGCATAGATGACCTCGACCGGCCGGCCGAGAATGCCGCCCGCCGCATTGATGTCCTTGACGGCAAGATCGAGCCCGAGCCTGGCCTGTTGGCCGTACAGCTCGACCCCACCGGAAAACGGCAGCACCGCGCCGACCCGGATCGGTCCGCCGGGTTCGGCAGCGCGCGAAGGCTGATGCGCTGCACCGCAGGCCAACAGCGCGAGCGTCATGCAGTTGATCAAGCGTGATGCAAAGTAGCTAATCTTGTTGGAAAACCCTGTAGACAACATGGTCCGTTGCGAATCTTTCACAGAGCGGTCGATGGTCCGCTGCATCGTTCTTCCACCGGCGAGTGATCTCGGCCGGGTCACTTGGGAGATCGAACCATGACATACAACCACCAGTTAAACATTAACAACGGAACTGAGATCAGGACGTGGATACATGGACAATTTCCGATGCCGGACTGGGTGCCACCGCACATGGCTGGTGGCATCGAAGCCAACGGAACTTTTGCTCTCGCGACAGAACTCGGTCGGGCCAGAGTTCATCCCGGGAACGTCATCATAGAGCGCTGCGGCGACGTCTGGGTACGGACCTCCGAAGAATCGGCCGAATTTATCGAAGGTCTTAAGTCGACTTCGATACACACGATAACAAGTGTCGGTCCTGGAAAGGTGCGACAGTTTGGAGTCAGTTCGCGCACCAAGGTGATCGCCCCGGCCCGAAACAAGTCCCCGAGTAAGCGCCATTATCCACCCGTCGGCTCACAACCATCCATTGAATGGATTCATCTTGGCCGCCTCTCGATAGACGGCGCATACCAGCGATCGACCGACAATTCAGCCTCGCGCCGGCTCATCTCCAGCATTGCCGCAAAATTCGATTGGCGACTATGTGCGCCACTTGTCGTTTCGCGGCGTCCTGACGATACGCTCACCATAATCGATGGACAGCATCGCTGGATGGCCGCGTCTCAGCGAGACGATATTCCTCAACTTCCATGCTGCGTGTTCAGATATCAGAACATCCAGGAAGAGGCCCGCATGTTCATCGTCGCCAATCGCGCGCGAAAACCCGTGAACCGCCTCGATGACTACTTTGCGGCAGTCGCAGCCGCCGATGAGGATGCGCTGGAGATTCACCAGATCGTCACAGATGCGGGTTTGCATATCGCACGAAACACCTCATCAACCGCTTGGCAGCCAGGCGACGTTGCCTTCACGGCCGCGATTGCGACTTCAATCAGGCGTTTTGGACCAGCGATCACATCTGCTGTCCTCACCAACATGGCCGTCGCCTTTCCCTACCAAAAAATGCGGCACGGAGGTGCGATTTTTGGCGGTCTTGTTCGGATAATGTCTCGGCCTCCGCAAGACTTTGACCCCGATCGTCTCGTCGCGACATTGCAGACGCGAACAGCCGACGAGTGGGGGCATTGTACTACCGGATTGAAGGGAGGTGACGTGCGCGCAATTGCTCTGCAAGACGCCATCATGCGCGCTTACGAAGAACGAGCTCCAAGCTAGGAACCTTGAAGGCGTTCGTCGAGATTTCGCAAAATTGAGTGCTCTACCAATAGGGCACTCTCCATAGTCAAACTCTCGCTTACCTTGGCAGCACTGCGCAGCGATTGCCACCGACCCGCTATACCTCCCCAAAAACTGAGATTTACCTCGCCGACGCCGAGCGTCGGCACAGCTTGGAGGCCGCTACAGCTGAACATCAACGGCTGATGGAGACGCTGCCGAAGCTCGGCTACGATATCGTCACGGTGCCGAAAATACCGCCGTCCGCGCGGGCCGATTTCGTGCTGGCGAGGCTCGGCGGCGGCACCGCACCAGTGGCCTGATCAGGCCATCATTCACTCCGCGGCCTCGCGATGCGGAACGCCCTGCTCGACATCGAGCTGAAGGATGTCGTTGAAGCGATTGAAGGCGCCGCACAGCGCGATCCGCCAGGTCAGCTCGACGATCTGCGCTTCCGAGAAATGCTCACGCAAGCGTACGAAGACCTCGTCGCGGGTCTTGTTCCAGTTGTTGGTGACGGCGATCGCATATTCGACCACGAGCTTGTCGAGCGCGTCGAGCTCAGGGTGATCCTGATTGTCGAGCAACCGCGCGGCACCCGCCTCCGAGACGCCCTGGATCGCGAGCTTCGGCGCATGGTGCGACACGCAATAGTCGCACTTGTTCAACAGCGACACGGTCACCAATGCGAGCTCGAGATGCCGTTTCGAGATCACCGCCTCGTCGGCAAGGTCGACCAGCAGCGACCACATGTGCCTGAAGATCGGCGGACGCTGCGCCATGACGCCGGCCTGGTTCTCGAACGCGCCATAGGTGGTCATCTTGTCCCACAGCGGCTTGAGCTCGGCCGGCAGGTCGTTCCTGGTCTTGATGGCCACGCGTGACATGATCTTGCCTCGGATCGGATTGAACCGACGCAGCCTGCCCCGCTTCGTCCGATACCTCAAGGCGCCCAACTGCATCGCAGGCATATGGCTGCGCCTGATCCGGCAATGCCGGTCACGCCGTGGCGAAAATGCGGAGGCACGCTGCGCGGATACAGCGCGTTACAATTTGTCGCCGAACGATCAGCCCTTCTTCGAATCGCCGCGCGTGTGACGCAGCAGATTGTCGCGCAGCCTGACCACGCTCTTCTGCACGATCGGAAACTCATCCCCGAGCCCAGTGGCATCGACCAGGGACGCGTTGATCTCCTTGTCGAGCAGGCGCCGGCCGGCCGCCGTCAGGCTCACCCGCACCTGCCGCTCGTCGGCGGGATCGCGGGTGCGGCTGATGTAGCCGCTCTGCTCGAGCTTCTTGAGGATCGGCGTCAGCGTATTGGATTCCAGAAACAGCTTTTCGCCGAGCGCGCTGACGGTCTGCTCGTCGGCCTCCGACAGCGCGATCATGGCAATATACTGGGTGTAGGTCAGGCCGACCGCGTCCAGGATCGGCTTGTAGGCGCGGCCAAAGGCCAGATTGGCCGAATAGACCGCAAAGCACAGAAAATTCGAGAGTTTTCGGCCTTTGGCGTCGGCCTTGGCGGGGCGGGGCACGGGCGTCTCCGGAGTTTGTGAAGTCCGGATCAATATAAATCGTATCCGATTAAATCGGAAGTGCTTGACATCATCTAATGCGCGGCCTATTTCAACTCGCATCCGATTAGATCGGACACGATGCAAATTCACCCAAAGGAGTTCACCATGACCGCCAATGCAAAGGTTCTCGCCACCGGAAAGACCCACGTCACCGCCGGCCCGAACGGCACCGGCCGCTCGCACGACGGCTTCCTCGACGTCAAGCTGCCGCAGCCGCACCCGGCCGCGGAAAACCTGTTCGCCGCCGCCTGGTCGGCCTGCTACATCGGCGCGATCCAGCTCGCCGCCGGACAGCGCAAGGTCAAGCTCGCGAGCGAACCCGAGGTCGACGCCGAGATCGACCTGAACCAGGCCGGTAGCGCCTTCTTCCTGAGCGCGCGCCTCAACGTCCGCGTTCCCGGCGTCGAGCGCGAGGTCGCACAGCAGCTGCTCGAAGCCGCGCACGGGATCTGCCCCTACTCCAAGGCGGTCCACGGCAACATCGAGGTCACGACCACCCTGGTCTGAGACCAGCACGTGACGACCTCCGACGCGGACCGGCCGCTTGCCGGTTCGCGGTCGGTCCAGTCGAGACAACAAACCCTGGAGTTCGAGATGACCAGCAGACTGATGACGGCGACGCGCCTCCTCGCAAGGGCGGCCCTGATCGCTGGAAGTTTCCTGACGATCCCCACCGCCCAGGCGCAGCAACCGGCCGGCATCGCCCGAACCGACCTGCAGCGCCACGACCTCAGTGCTCCCGGACGCGAAGCCGTCCAGGTGCGCGTCGACATCGCGCCGGGCAAGGCGTTCGGCAGGCACACCCATCCCGGCGAAGAGATCATCTATGTGCTCGCCGGCACGCTCGAATACGATGTCGATGGCAGACCGCCGGCAAAGCTGAAGGCCGGCGACGTACTGTTCATTCCCGCAGGCACGATCCATGCCGCGAAGAATGTCGGCGATGTCACCGCCAGCGAGCTTGCGACCTATATCGTCGAGAAGGACAAGCCACTGCTGACGCTGGTGAAGTGACCGATGCCGCCTGCCCGCCCCTACGCATTTCTCATCTTGGGGCGAGCGCGGCGACATCAATTCACTTGGTGCGCTGAGCTTCGGCCTGCGCTATCTGCCGCGCATTGAAGATCAGAAAGCTGATCGCGGCCATGATCCAGACGCCGATGCCGCCATAGAGCATCACCCAGCCGAAGCCGCTCGCCAGCGCCTGATGCACGACGGGACCGGTCAGCTCCGGCGCCGACGCGGCGTCGCCGGCCGCGATCCGCTCGGCGATGACACGCAGTTGCGCACCATCCAGCGCCGGCAACACGGCCTTCAGATGCGCCAGTACGCCGCTCGCCAGGATAAAGCCCATCAGCGCGATATTCACCGAGAGCGACACCATGCGCGCGCTCATGTCGATACCGGAGGCCATGCCGGCGCGGTCGCTCGAGACCGAGCCCGTCGTCGTGTTGGTAACCGGCGTGTTGGTGATGCCGAGGCCAATTCCGGCGATCAGGCAGCCGGGCAGCATCGTCAACCAGTCCGGTTGCGCGGCGGCACTACCGAACTTCATCAGCATGAACCCGGTGCCGATCGTGAACAGCCCCACCGGGATGATCAGGCCCGGCTGGTAGCGCAGCGACAGCCGCTCGGCGAACGGTGGCATCACCAGCGTCGGCAGCGTGTAGGCCAGCAAGGCAAGACCCGCGGACACGCTGTCATAGCCGAGGCCGGCATGAAACCAGATCGGCAGATAGATCATGAAGGGCCAGTAGCTGAGATTCATCGCGGCCGAGCCGATGTTCGAGCCGGAGAACGCAGGGATCCGAAAGACCGAGAAGTCGAACATCGGCCGCCGGCTGACCTTCTCGGCAACCAGGAACGCGATGAAGCTCACGGCGGAGACGCCGAGAATCGCGAGGCCCCTCAGGCTAGCAAAGCCGAGATCCGGCCCCTGCGTGATGTAGAATGCGAGACAGAACACGGCAACCGACATCGTCACGATGCCGGCGACGTCCAGACTGCTCGCCTTCGGGTCTTTCGATTCATGCACGCCGCCGATCGTGAGCACGAAGGCGACAGCCGCGAACAGCACGTGGACCAGGAACACCCACTCCCAACTCAGCGCCGCGACCACAGCACCACCGATGATCGGCCCGAAGCCGAGGCCGATGCCGAAGATCACGCCCCACCAGCCCCAGGCGACGGCGCGCAGGCGGCCGCCCTGGAATTCGTGCGAGAGCACGGCGATCTGGCAGATCAGCAGCGCGCCACCGCTGAGCCCCTGAAGGAAGCGGGCGACGATCAGCATCTCGACACTCTGGGCAATACCGCAGATCAGCGAGGTGATGCCGAATGCGGCGATCGCGACCAGGAAGATGCGCTTGCGTCCGTAGCGGTCCGCCACCGTCCCGATTGCCATCAGCACCGTGGTCACCGCGATGGTATAGGCGTTCATGATCCATTGCAGCGCCTTGAAGTCGGCATGCAGCACCCGCTCCAGCGTCGGCAGGATCGCAGGGATGCTGGAAATCTCCAATCCAAACATCAGGCAGGCTAGGCATACGGCGGACAACACGACGGCGCCGCGGCGGCTCAGTTCAGTTGACATGATCAGGCCTTTTGTTGTTGCAAGCCAACGGCATACCGCGCGCTGTTGCCAGGGTGCTGGCAGCAGCGTTGGCCAATCGACTCACGATGTATTGAGGCAGCAGCGACGGGAATCGGGTGGCCGCAGCGCTTCACAACACAAAGCTAGTCACCGCTTGAGCATTGGTGAATTGGATGACTAGATATTTCAGAGACAACAATTCCGGATGATTGACATGACCACGCTCGACATCGACGCCGTGAAGACCTTCGTGACCATCGCCGAGCTCAAGAGCTTCACGCGCGCCGCCGAAGCGCTCGGCACTACGCAGGGCGCGATCAGCGTCAAGCTGAAGCGACTGGAAGGCCATGTCGGCCATCGACTGATCGAGCGGACACCGCGGCTGGTGCGCCTGTCGGCACAGGGCGCCGCGTTCCTCGCGCCCGCACGCGAATTGCTCGCCGCGCATGATCGCGCCATCGCGGGGCTGACGTCGGCTCGCCGGCGTTTTTCGCTGGGGATCGCCAGTCACGTCGGCGCACCCGAGCTTCCCACCTTGCTGGCGCGGCTCAATGCACATGATCCTGCCCTTACGATCGAGGTCCGTCTCGACGATGCCCGTGATCTCCTCGAGACCTTCGATCGCGGTATGATCGATGCCGTGATCATTTTTCGGGAGGACGACCGACGCGACGGGGACGTTCTGGGACCCGATCATTTCGGCTGGTTCGCCACACCGGACTTTCTTCATCGGGCCGGAGAGCCGTTCCGATTGGCAGCCTCCTCACCCGCCTGCGGCATCCTCAACACCGCCACGCGTGCGCTTGATGCCGCGGGCCTTCGGTGGACAGAAACATTCCTCGGCTGCGGAGCATTTGCCGTCGCCGACGCGGTCTCGGCAGGCCTTGCGATCTCGGTGTTCTCACGCCGGGTTGCCCCTTCAGGCACAATCGAGGTGACTGAGAAATTCGGGCTCCCTGCGCTGCCTCCGTCCGAGATCTTGCTGCTGTCGACGTTGTCCGACGCGAGGTCGCGCGCGGCGTTGAAGACGCTGGCAAGCGCCTTTCGCGAGCACCATCGTCCGCCCATCAGCGCAGGCAGCACAATGGTGGCCGCGCGAAGCGTCACCGCAGCGCTGGGGTCCTGACCGATCAGTCGCGCATGAGATCACCGGCCGACTAGCGCCGCGCGCCTTCGGCTCGCTTTCCCTCGAACAGCGCGCGCTCCGACGCCAGTGCCTTGGCCAGGAAATCGAGCGTGGCGCGGATGCGCGCAGTGCGCTTGAGATCGTCATGGGTCAACAGCCACAGCGCCGAGCGCGGCTCTGCGAGCGCCTTCGGCGTCACCCGCCGTAGCGTCGGCGCAAGATCGCCGACATAACAAGGCAGCACGGCAAGCCCCAGCCCCGCCGCCGCGGCATCGCGCAAGGCCGGAAGCGCATCGACACGGCAGCTGATACGCGTCGCGTGAAGCTTGTCGCGCATCCATTCGGCGATGACGGTTCCGGCCAGCGCATCGTCGAGCCCGATCCAATCGTGCGCCGACAGGTCCTTGTCGCTGCGCCGGGCGAGATAAGCGCGCGATCCGTAGACCGCATGGGCAATATCGGCAACGCGCCGTCCCACCAGCAGCTCGGACGGTGCCGGCGTCGGCCGGATCGCGATCTCAGCTTCGCGGCGTGTCAGGTTGGCCATCGCATTGGAGATGATGATCTCCGGCTGGATCTCCGGATGGGCGGCGCGCATCGCGGGCAGATGCCGCATCAGCACCACGCCGAGCGTATCCGTCGTCGTGATCCGGACCGCGCCTGAAGGCCTG
>NZ_VKHP01000176.1 GCF_010811875.1 Bradyrhizobium uaiense | reverse complement strand
GTGTCGGCCATGCCCCCGAACACCCGTCGGTCATGTCCCCGGGCTGAACATCAAGCCGGGCGATGACAGATGTGGATGGGGACGCAGCGCGGCCGTTATTTGCCCTTGAAGTTGGGCGCGCGCTTGTTGAGGAACGCGTCCATGCCCTCGCGGAAATCCTCGCTCATATAGGCGCGCAGGATGAGGTCCTCGCCTTCCTCGCGCGACAGCGTGCGGCGAATGCGGCGCACCGCTTCCTTGGTCACCTCGAGTGTGATCGGCGCATGGCCGGCGACAAGCTTCGCGGTCTCGGTGGCGCGGCGCTGCAACGTCTCCACGTCGGGCACGACCTCGTTCAGCAGCCCGAGCGCGAGGGCTTCGGGCGCCTCGACCAGGCGCGCCTTGAAAATCAGATCCTTGGTCCGCGCCGGACCGACCAGCGAGACCAGCCGCGAGATGTTGGACATCGACAGGCAGTTGCCGAGCGTGCGCGCGATCGGGAAGCCGATCCGGGTCGCCTCGGTGCCGATGCGGATGTCGCAGCATGCGGCGATACCGGCGCCGCCGCCGGTGCACGCGCCGGCAATCGCCGCGATCACAGGCACGCGGCACTGCTCGAGTGTTCCCAGCACGCGGTCGATCCGCGCCTCGTAATCCAGCGCATCCTGCGCCGTCTTGAACGCGCGGAACTGCGAGATGTCGGTGCCGGAGGCGAACGCCTTGTCGCCGGCGCCGGTCATGATCAGCGCCTTGATCTGATGATCCTGATTGATGTTCTCGCAGATCGAGGCCATCTGCTCATACATCGCAAAGGTCAGCGCATTGCGGGCCTGCGGCCGGTTGAACGTGATGCGCGCGATCCCGTCCTCGACGGAATAGATCAGGTCTTCAGTCGGTGCGACGGGCGCGTTCATGTCTCGCTCTTTCTGTTCTTTGCGATTCGATTTCAGCCGACGGCCTTTTTCAAGCGACGGCCTTGGAGGTCTGCGCGGCGTCGCGGCCCTTCAGGACGTCCATCGCCGCCAGCACGCCGCCGCCGCGATGCGGCACCTTGGCCAGATCGAGACCCATTTCGACGCCGGACAGCGTGCCCATCAGCATCAAATCGTTGAAGTGACCAATATGCCCGATCCGGAACACCTTGCCCTTGACCTTGTTGAGGCCGGTGCCGAGCGACATGTCGAAATTATCCAGCACGACCTTGCGGAAGTGGTCGGCATCATGGCCATCAGGTACGCGCACCGCGGTCAATGCCGGCGAATGCGCGCCCTGCTCCTGGCACTGCGTCTCCAGCCCCCAGACCTTGACGGCCGCGCGCGTCGCTTCGCTGTGGCGCTTGTGGCGGGCGAACACGTTCTCCAGCCCCTCTTCCTCCAGCATCTTCACGGCCTCGCGCAAGCCGAACAGCAGGTTGGTGGCGGGCGTGTACGGCCAGGTGCCGGCCTTGTTGATGTTGATGACCTCCTGCCAATCCCAATAGGAGCGCATTCCCGGATTGGCCTTCGCCACCGTCAGCGCCTTCTCCGACACGGCGTTGAAGCCGAGGCCGGGCGGCAGCATCAAACCCTTCTGGGAGCCCGCGATCGAGACGTCGATGCCCCAGGCATCATGCTCATATTCGAGCGAGCCGAGGCCCGAGATGGTGTCGACCATCAGCAGCGCCGGATGCTTTAGGGTGTCGAGGATCTTGCGGACGTCGCGCGGATAGGTGACGCAGGCGGTCGAAGTCTCGTTATGGACCACGCAGACGGCCTTGATCTTGTGCGCCTTGTCGGCCGACAGCCTAGCCTCGATCTGCTCGAGGTCGGCGCCGTGGCGCCAGTCGCCCGGAATGAAATCGACGTCGAGCTTGAACCTGTCGGCGATGCCATGCCACAGCATCGCGAACTGCCCGGTCTCGCACATCAAAACCTTGTCGCCGGGCTGCAGCGTGTTGACGATTGCGGCCTCCCAGGCGCCGGTCCCCGACGAGGGATAGATGATCACGGGCTGCTTGGTGCGGAACACCCGCTGCATCGACGACATCACGGCAAAGCCGATCTCGGCGAATTCGGCACCGCGATGGTCCATGGTCGGCATGTCCATCGCCCGCAGCACCCGGTCCGGCACGTTGGTCGGTCCCGGAATCTGCAGAAAATGCCTTCCAGTATGCACGGTCATGAGCGTCTTTCCCGGTCTTGCCTTGGTCTTGGTAAGCCGCTCGCATATCACTATCTGGAAATCGAAGCCAACTATATCGGCCCATATCGACCCACATGGCTTTAGCTCTTCTCGATATGTCTCAGTAGGTTATCTGACGTTCGAGCTCACACCGGGCCAGACCGATCCAGTGCAGACGCCATCTGCAAGAATGCTGAGCAGCGCCTGTTGGACCAGACCTGTCCCGATTGTACCAATCGCCGTGAAGAAGGCGGGCCTTCGCCCATATTTAGCGATCCCGAATGGTCAGCTCGGGAAGCGCTCGAAGGCTGGAAGATCGTGAAGGGACCCCACCCATCGGACGCGCTCGGCCGTCTGCACCTGAACCTTGGGCGGGATCGAATTCGGATCGTCAAGCGCGGCGATCCTGACCTGCATCATGCCCATCTGGTCGAGAATCCCATTGCTGAAGAACAGCCCCGTACCGCACGTTGGGCAAAACGAGCGCTGGCCGTTTTCTGAAGACGAATAGACTTTCGGCTTCCCCTGGAGCGATACCGCAGCTTTGGGGACCATTGCCCACGCCAGCATCGGCGCTCCAGATTGCTTCCGACAATCCTGGCAATGGCAGACGGTGCTGAAAGCCGCCTGATCGGGCATTTCGAACTTGATTTCACCGCAATGGCAGCCGCCACGAAGCATACCCAAGCTCAGTACTCCCAACCTCTGTTCGAGATCGCATCCATGTCACCATTTTCGCCAGATTTGTTCTCCGCCCCGCGAGGGTCGGTCATGCATATCTGACGACGCCGCAATGGGGCCGACGGCCGCTCATTCGGCGGCCACCACCTTTCCCGGCCCCACAAGCCCGCCCGCCTCTTCGAACGGCCGTTCGGGGTGCATCATAAATGCCGAGAAACCGCCGAGCAGCAGCAGGCCCATCGACATCAGGAACGGCAGGTACCAGTTTCCGGTGGCGTCGATGACGAAACCGGCAACCAGCGGCGAGACGATGGCCGCGAAGGCCGAGCCGGTGTTCATGATCCCCGCAGCGGTGCCGGAATATTTCGGTGCGATATCCATCGGGATCGACCACATCGGGCCGATCACGAGCTCGGCGCAGAAGAAGCCGGCCGACAGGCAGAGCGCGACCACCGTGATGTCGTGAACGAACAGGATCGGCATCAGCGACAGCAGCGCGCCCGCGAATCCCACGACCGTCACGCTGAGCCGCGCCAGGCGCACATTGCCTGATCGTTCCAGGATGCGGTCGGAGATCACGCCGCCGATGCTGTCGCCGATCACCCCGGCGAAGAACACGCCGGACGCGAACAGCGCCGAGTTCTTCAGATCGAGGCTGTAGTTGTTCTTGAAGAACAGCGGCAGCCAGTTGAGGTAGAGCCACAGGCACCAGCCGTAGCAGAAATAGGTCAGCGTCACCGGCCACATTCGCTGCAACAGCGGTCCCCACGGCACCTTCGGCCGCTCGCCCTGCGGACGCGGCGGCAGCGTCGCGAGCTCGGCTTCGGTGATCGAGCGATGGTCCCGCGGCTCGTTGCGGAAGTACCAGACCCACACGATACCCCAGATGAGGCTGACGATGCCGAGCACGACGAATGCGCCGCGCCAGGTCAGCCAGAGGATCAGGAGCGCGACGACGGGCGGGGTGATGGCATTGCCGAGCCGCGCGAACGAATGCGTCAGGCCTTGCGCGAAGCCGCGACGGTTGGCCGGCGTCCAGTACTGCATGGCGCGCGTCGCGGTCGGGAACGTCGCGCCTTCGCCGAACCCTAGCGCGAAGCGCGCGACGAACAGCGCGGCAAGGCCATGGACAAAGCCGGTCATGACGGTTGCCGCGGCCCAGATCATGCCGCACCAGAACAGGGTCTGGCGTGGCCCGAAGCGATCGCCGACCCAGCCGCCGATCACCTGGAACAGCAGATAGGGATAGGCGAAGGCCGAGAACACCAGGCCGAGCTGGGTGTTGGATAGACCAAGCTCCTTCTGGATGTCGCCGGCGGCGGTGCCGATGTTCACCCGGTCGACATAGGTGATGAAATACATCACGCAGAGCATGGCCAACACGACATGGGTGGCCTTGAACCGAAGCCTCATATCCCCTCCCCCTCCCTGATCTGCGTTTCTGTTTGTCTTGTGGGTGAGCGGCTAGGTGCCGACCACCTTCAGATGCGACGCGTTGCGCTGGTCGCGCTGCTCCAGCAGCCGCATGGCGGCCTCGACGCCGCCCGAGCGATGCGGCACGCCGGCGACCGACAGTCCCATCTCGACACCGGTGAGCGCGCCGAGCAACGTCAGCTCGTTGCACTCGCCGAGATGACCGATGCGGAACACCTTGCCGGCGACCTTCGACAGGCCGGCACCGAGCGACATGTTGAAATTGTCGAGCACGACCTGGCGATACTGATCCGCGTCATGGCCGGGCGGCATCAACACCGCGGTCAGCACCGGCGAGAACTCCGAAGGCTCCTGGCACAGCACTTCGAGTCCCCATTGATTGACGGCGGCGCGCGTGGCGGCGGCCAGCCGCTGATGGCGGGCGAACACCTTGTCGAGCCCCTCCTCCAGCAGCATCGCGATCGCCTCACGCAACCCGTAGAGCAGGTTCGTCGCCGGCGTGTAGGGGAAGAAGCCCTTGGCGTTCGGCTTCAGCATTTCCTCCCAATCGAAATAGGAGCGCGGCATCTTGTTGCTGCGCGACGCGGCGCGGGCCTTTTCCGAGATGGCGTTGAAGCCGAGGCCGGGCGGCAGCATGAAGCCTTTCTGGGAGCAGCTGACGCTGACGTCGACCTTCCACTCGTCGTGGCGGTAATCGACCGAGCCCAGCGACGAAATCGTATCGACCATCAGCAGCGCCGGATGCGAAGTGCGGTCGATGGCGGCACGGATGTCACCGATCCGGCTGGTCGCGCCGGTCGAGGTCTCATTGTGGACGACCATCACCGCCTTGATGCTGTTCGCGGTGTCCTCGGCAAGCCTTGCTTCGATCTGGGCGGGGTCGGCGCCGCGGCGCCAGTCGCCGGGAATGAAGTCGACCTCGATGCCGAAGCGGCCGGCCAGTTGCCGCCACAGCGTGGCGAAGTGACCGGTCTCGACCATCAACACCTTGTCGCCGGGCGATAGCGTGTTGACGATCGCGGCTTCCCAGGCGCCGGTCCCCGACGACGGGAAGATCACCACCGGGCCTTTGGTCTGGAATATCCTGGCGCTGCCCTCCAGCACCGTCCGGCCAAGCGCGGCGAACTCCGCGCTGCGGTGGTCGATGACCGGCATGTCCATCGCGCGAAGAATGCGATCCGGGACCGGGCTCGGCCCTGGAATCTGCAAGAAATGGCGCCCTTGATGCATGAGAACCTCCCTATCGCCGGATTTTGACCCTTCGAGAAGCTATTTTGCATTCATTATTTGTATTTTCAATCCAAATTTGGTATTCGATTGAGAACATCGACGCGACCGTATCGGCAAACTATTGTTCAGAATATGAAATCTGCGATTCCCGAAACCGGGGTTCCGATCACCCAACCGGCCGCCGGCAACGGCAGCGATCGCCAGGAAGCCTCGCTTCACGGCGAGGTGCTGCTGCGCCTCCGCGACTACGTGGTGGAAGGCAACATTCCCGAGGGCGCCCGCGTTCCGGAACGGCAGCTCTGTGAAATGCTGGGGATCTCCAGGACGCCGCTGCGCGAGGCGCTCAAGGTGCTGGCCGCCGAAGGCCTGATCGAGCTCTTGCCCAATCGCGGCGCGCGGGTGCGCCAGCTCAGCCAACGCGACCTCGAGGAACTGTTCGACGTGATGGCCGGGCTGGAGAGCCTCGCCGGACGACTGGCCTGCGAGCTGATCACCGACGAGGAAATCGCCGCGATCGAGCGGCTGCATTACGAGATGTACGGCCACTATCTGCACCGCGACATGCACGGCTATTTCCAGATCAACCAGCAGATCCACGAGAGCATCGTCGCGGCTGCGCGCAACGAAACGCTGAAGACGACCTACGCCAATTTCGCGGGCCGGATCCGGCGCGTGCGCTATTCCGCCAATTTCGCCCGCAAGCGGCAGCGCTGGGGCGAGGCGATGCGCGAGCACGAGGCGATCCTCGATGCGCTGCGCCGCCGCGCGGCAAGCGAGCTCAGTGACATCCTGTTCCAGCACCTGCGCAACAAGCGATCCGCCGCGATCGATCACCTCGCTGAAGGCCAGGATACCGGCCTGGAAACGACGCCTCAGGGCGACTAACGGATGGGCCCGAGGGTCGCGATCGGATCGCGATCCTTGCTCATTTTGAATTCATAATGTAATTCTCAAATCGAGAGAATGCATAATCCGTGAGCAGGCGCCCGCGTCGCGTCATGGATCACATCGGATCTGGGATGAAGAACGCCTCATCGCTCGAACAGCGCCTGCGGTCCGAACTGACCGGCGACGTCTTCTTCGATGCCTTCAACCGCGGCCGCTACGCGACCGACGCCTCGTTCTACCAGATCATGCCGGCCGGCGTGGTGGTGCCGCGCACAGTCGATGAGGCACTGCGGACGCTTTCGATCGCCCGCGACGCCGGGCGGATCGTGACCCCGCGCGGCGGCGGCACTTCGCAATGCGGCCAGACCGTCAATGACGGCATCGTGGTCGACCTCTCCAAGCACCTGAACCGGATCGTCTCGCTCGACGTCGAGAACCGCATTTGCGTGGTCGAGCCCGGCATCGTGCTCGACGACCTCAACCGCCAACTCAGGAAGCACGGGCTGTGGTTTCCGGTCGACGTCTCGACCGCGTCGCGCGCCACCATCGGTGGCATGGCCGGCAACAATTCCTGCGGCGGCCGCTCGCTGCGCTACGGCACGATGCGCGACAACACGCTGGCGATGGATGCCGCGCTCGCCGACGGCACGCTGCTGCATTTCGGCGAGGTGCCGCGCGACCTGACGCGGATCAACGGCTCCGGCAGCGGATTGAAGCTGTTCCGCGACATGCTCGATCTCGGCGAGCGCGAGGCGGCCGAGATATCAGACAAATTCCCCAAGGTGCAGCGCCGCGTCGGCGGCTATAACCTCGACGCGCTGGTGCCGCGCAACGCGCCGAACAACATGGCGCATCTGCTGGTCGGCTCGGAGGGCACCCTCGCCTTCACCACGCAGGTCGAGCTGAAGCTGTGGCCTGTGATCCGCAACAAGGCGCTCGGCGTCTGCCATTTCGGCAGCTTCTACGAGGCAATGGATGCGGCCCAGCATCTGGTGAAGCTGCGGCCCATTGCCGTTGAGCTGGTCGATCGCACCATGATCGCGCTCGGCCGCGAGATCGCAATGTTCCAGCCGATCATCTCGGCAGCCGTGCGCGGCGATCCGGACGCGATCCTGGTGGTCGAGTTCGCGGAAGAGGACCAGGCCGACAATCTCGCCCGTCTCAAGCAGCTCGGCGAGCTGATGGGCGATCTCGGCTTCGGCTGGGACAAGCCGCAACGCAAATGGGGCGGCGTGGTCGAGATCGTCGAGCCGGCGCTGCAATCCGGCATCGCCGATTTCCGCGCCGCCGGCCTCAACGTCATGATGTCGATGAAGCAGGAGGGCAAGCCGGTCTCGTTCGTCGAGGATTGCGCGGTGCCGCTGCCGCACCTCGCCGACTACACCGAGCGGCTCAATGCCGTCTTCGCCAAACACGGCACCCGTGGCACGATGTATGCCCATGCCTCCGAGGGCTGCCTGCATGTGCGCCCGGTACTCAATCTCAAGCTCGAGAAGGACGTCAAGGCAATGCGCGCCATTGCCGAGGAAGCCTTCGCCATGGTGCGCGAATACAAGGGCTCGCATTCCGGCGAGCATGGCGACGGCCTGGTGCGCTCGGAATTCCACGAGACCATGTTCGGTAAGCGCATCGTCGCCGATTTCCGCGAGGTCAAGCAGCGCTTCGACCCGACCAACACGCTCAACCCGGGCAAGATCGTCGATCCGCCCAGGATGGACGACCGATCGCTGTTTCGTTTTTCGCCGGATTATCGCGTCGGCGATTTGAAGACGGCGCTCGACTGGTCGGCCTATCCCGGCGCCGGCGGCGGCTTCCAGGGCGCCGTCGAGATGTGCAACAACAACGGCGCTTGCCGCAAGCTCGAAGGCGGCGTGATGTGCCCGTCCTATCGTGCGACACGCAATGAAAAGGACGTCACCCGCGGTCGCGCCAACACGCTGCGGCTCGCGATCTCGGGCCAGCTCGGGCCGGACGCGCTCGCTTCCGACGAGATGATGGACACGCTGAAACTCTGCGTCTCCTGCAAGGCCTGCCGCCATGAGTGCCCGACCGGCGTCGACATGGCCAAGATGAAGATCGAGGTGCTGGCCGCACGCGCCGCGACGCACGGCCTGTCTCTGCGCGACCGGCTGGTCGGCTACCTGCCGCGCTATGTCGATCTCGCCTCGCGTTTTGCGCCGATCGCAAACTGGCGCAACCGCAGCCCGCTGCTGCGCGGTCTGTTCGAGACGCTCGCCGGGATCAGCGCCAAGCGCGCACTGCCGGAATTTCGTCGCGACACTTTCCGGCCCGATGCCGAGGTGCTGGGTCCGCCGGAGGGACGTGAAGTGGTGCTGTTCGCCGACACGTTCAACCGCGGTTATGAGCGCGAGAATCTCGACGCCGCGGTTGAGGTCCTGATCGCCGGCGGTTATCGCGTGCACCTGCCGAGTCCGTTGGATGGCGTCCGGCCGCCGTGCTGCGGACGCACATTCCTGTCGGCCGGACTGGTCGAGCAGGCCCGCGCCGAGCTCGACCGGCTGGTTTCGACCTACGCACCGTTCGCGGCGCGCGGCGTGCCGATCATCGGCCTCGAGCCGAGCTGCCTTCTCACCTTGCGTGACGAACTGCTGTCGCTGCGATCGGATGGGGCCGCGAAGTCCGTCAGCGCCCACGCCTTGCTGTTCGAGGAGTTTCTGGTGCGAGAAGCGGAGGCCGGACGCCTCGCCCTCCCGCTTGGCGCGGTCGCCGGAAAAGCGGTCGTGCACGGTCATTGCCACCAAAAATCCTTTGGTGCGTTCAAGCCGGTGGAGAAGCTGCTGCGCCTGGTGCCCGGCCTCGAGGTCAAGACCATCGAGTCGAGTTGCTGCGGCATGGCCGGCGCGTTCGGCTATGGCGCGGAGACCTATCAGGCCTCGATCGAGATGGCCGAACTCTCGCTGCTCCCTGCGGTTCGCGGCGCCGATCAGGATACGCTGATCGTGGCCGACGGCACCTCGTGCCGGCATCAGATCAAGGACGGCAGCGGCCGCACGCCGCTGCATGTCGCCAGCGTATTGGCGATGAGCCTGAAACGTGCGAAATCGAAATCCGACCAATCATTGCCGACAAAGGAACAGGCCCATGGCTGAGCTCACTCTCGACACCGCCCGCAAGATTCTGGATGCCGCCCTCGCCAAGGGCGTCGAGAAGAAGCTGAAGCCGCTGGTCGTCACCATCCTCGATGCGCGCGGCGCAGTGAAGGTGACCGCGGCCCAGGACGGCACCAGCCTGATGCGGGCCGAAATCGCCCATGGCAAGGCCTACGGCGCGCTGGCGCTCGGCATGGGATCGCGGGCGCTGTACCAGCGCGCGCAGGAGCAGGCCTATTTCATCGATTCCGTGAACACGCTGGCGCAGGGCCGGCTGGTGCCGGTCCCCGGCGGCGTGCTGATCATGGACGGCGCGACCCTGCTCGGCGCCGTCGGCGTCAGCGGCGACACCTCTGACAATGACGAGATCTGCGCCGTGGCCGGCATCGAAGCCGCCGGCCTGAAGGCCAACGCGGGGTAGATCTGTTGGCTCCGTCCTTGGCCACGCGCTTACCAAAAAGATCCGCTGATTGAAGGCATTTTGCATCTCGTCGGCGGGTCGAGTTGTTAGACCACTACAATTTATCGAAGGGCGACCTAACTCCAAATCGTCTGCCAAAGGGCCATCGGCCGTGCACGATCCATCGCCCCGCGGGGGTTCAAAGTAGGTTCAAATCCTGGACGGGATTTGAACCTGTGACGGCTGCGATAGCCGGCGACTTCGATGCTAAGCGTGGGTTTATGGTGCGCTCGGAGGTCGTTCGCGTTTGTTGCGATTTCAACAGCTTATCTGGATGGTTGAAGTTGCTAGGTGCACTTCGCCGTCAAAGGTGCTTTTTCGGCCCTGGTTCAGACAAGAGCTAGTCGCCCGGATGCAACCCCGCCCTATTCTCGTGAGATCCGCCGGCTACTCATAACGGTCTGGTTGCAGGTTCGAGTCCTGCCGGGCCCAGCAAGAGGATCAATATCTTACTGCGCGTTCGTTGCCCGTAGCACGACGTCCGCACCAGAAACCGCACCAGATACGAGCTCTTTTCGTTCGTGTACTGGCTCAGCGGCGCGGATTCATGCGGGGGCGTTGACTAGCTACCTGGGCTTCGCGCAAATCTGTTCCGACGACGTCAAAGATTTGCAGTCTTGGGCCGTATAGTCGGAAAACCTGGCGCCCTGGTTCACCGGCCGTTCGCCGGTCTGCCAATTGTCGACTGAAGCTGGCCTGAGAGCCAATCTGAAGACGGCCTTGGCCAATTTCTTCTTGACCGGCAACGAGTAGCCGGTCGGCGAATTCCTTCAACGCCAAGGCAAGACGATCGAACCCTGCCGAGCCCAATCTGCCGTCGAAGGGTCGCCGCCATGATGCTCCGTTGTCATCAATCCAACGGACGACCGCGAGTCTCCGGCACGAAGCAAATAGCGACAACGAACGCGAACCCCGACACGATCACCGGATACCACAATCCAAAATAGGGATTTCCGGAATACACATTCATTGCTGTGACAACAAAGGATAGCATTCCGCCAACCCAACCCGCGCCCACATGAAACGGAAACGAGAGGGACGTATATCGAATGCGCGCCGGAAACAACTCGACCATGAAAGCTGCCATTGGGCCGTACACCATCGCCAGATAAAGCACGAGTACGAACAGGAGCCCAAATACCGCAGGGCGATTGATCTTCGAAGGATCGGCGGATGATGGCCACCCCGCCGAGACCAACGCCTGCCTAAGCGTGTCGGGGTTAAAGTCCTCTACGAGACGTCCTGCGATTTTGACCGTGGTCGGCGCGCCGAGGGCCGGCTGCTCCGACCGATACTGGACACCAAGGTCAGCTAGAAGGCCCGTCACTTTATCGCATTCCGTGGCAGCCTCAGCAAACAAGCGGAAATTGCAGTCGCGAGCCGTGACGACTATATCGGCGTTCTCGAGAAAGCGCTCCAGGCCCGGGTTTGCATAGTGGGTCAAGCCCTTGAAGATCGGCTGGGTGGTGACAGCCGCCAACAGGCAAGCCAGCGCCATGATGGGCTTGCGGCCGATGCGATCGGACAACCAGCCGAAGAAAACATAGAGAGGCGTTACCACGACCAAAGCGGGGCCGATCAGCAATTGTACCTCCTCCATAGGCACCTTTAGTGTCTTGTTGAGAAAGAACATCGAGTAGAAATGTCCGGTGCCGAAGATCGCTCCGAGGCCTGCAGCAACAACGAACAACAGAACGATGCATTTGAGGTTCGAGGCCTGCGTAAAGCTCTCGGTGACCGGCGCCCTCGACGTTGCGCCGGCAGCCTTCATCCGCTGGAACGTAGGCGACTCGTGTAGCTTCGCACGAAAGTAGACGGACACGATCAGCAACAGCAGCGACAACACGAACGGCAAGCGCCAGCCCCAATCGTGGAACTGCTTATCGGATAGTATGAGCTTCAACCCGAATACCACGATGATAGAGCTCAGGAGCCCGAGCGTCGCCGTGGTCTGAAGTGAACTAGTGTAGGCCCCACGCCGGTGCACCGGCGAGTGTTCCGCAACATAGGTCACGGCTCCACCGACTTCGCCGCCCAGCGCCAGGCCCTGCAGCAAGCGACAAAGCACGAGTCCGTACGTCGCCGCGATCCCGATTTGATCGTAGGTTGGAAGCAGTCCCACCCCCACCGTAGCAACGCCCATGAGAATGATGGTCACAAGAAACGTCTTCTTGCGTCCAACCATGTCTCCCAGGCGACCGAAGAACAGCGCGCCGATCGGACGAATGAGGAAACCGGCACCAAACGTTGCGAGGCTTGCGAGGAATGCCGCCGTCTCGTTGCCTTTCGGGAAGAAGAGATGCCCGAGCTGAACCGCCAGAGCCGCGTAGATGTAGAAGTCGTACCACTCAAGCAGCGCACCGAATGAAGACGCCAATACGACCTTCTTCTCCTCGGCGGTCATTGCGGAAGTCGCACGCAGAGCGCTTACAGAATGCAGCGTGTCCGTCATCGTCCCCTCACCTCTTATCTTGTCGAATTGAGATGTATACTGAGTATATCACTTTCGCGACGGTTAACAACTCAGAATCAAGTCGAGCAAGTACGCGCTGTTTTGAAAGAAAATTGCCATAGGCTATTCGAAAAATGATCTTAAGCGTCTCGTTTATTCATCAGTACACAAATAATTTTTGAACGAATTGTCGCCGGGCAAACCAAACTCGTTCGCGCAAACAGAAGGTCCCGCAGAACGCCTGACGGAAGACAACCTGATTATCGAAGGATACGGGCAACGTTGGCGACATGTGCGCAATCCGCCGCTATTGCCACCCCCAGTGCTGACATCACGAAGCGGGCCATTAGCGCCTGCTCGAGCCGCCGATCACAGCGGCAGATCCGGGCGTCTTCGCTTCCACCAGCTCCAACGTATCGGAGAGATCCATCACGACTGCGTACTTCTCCGACATGTCGAACAGGTTCGCTTCATGCGGCCGGATCGCGCGGTCTCCGACGCAATCGCGGACCACAAGCGGAAGGAAGCCTAACGACATCGCATCAACGACGCTGGCTCTAACACAGCCGCTGGTGACGCAGCCCGCGACCACAAGAGTCCGGACGCCGCGCTGCGTCAGCCAAGGTGCCAGTCCTGTTGCGAAAAATGCCGACGGCACGGTCTTGCGCACGACCAGCTCATCCGTCTCCGGCCCGAGCTGCGAAACAATCGCGCTGTTCGAGGAGCCCTCCTTCAACGCGAGCAGCCCCGGCACCTTCATCGCAAAAACGTTGCGGTCAGCGTCGTCGTCCGCGAATACGATCCTGGAATGCGCAACCGGCCACCCTCGCCGACGAGCTTCGCCCACCAGACCAACCGTTTTCTCCATGGCGGCGGCAATGTTGCCGCCGCCGAAAACGGCAGGATCGAGGAAGCCATTGACGAAATCGACGATTAGCAGCCCGAACGGAGCAACAATATCTAGGTCCTGGCCGAAGCCCTGCCGGCGATATGTCAACTTGTCGTCGGTCATTCGGCCGCCTCGCGAACCGGACCACCATCGAGCACCTTTCCGTTCCGGACGACTTCCTCCCCGTCGAGCGCAATCGTGCAGTTACGCATCGGAATATCGATGTGACACGCGGTCGTCCGGCTACCGCCAGCCTCGTTGTTCGGCCCGAACGAGAACAAGAAATTGCCCTCGAAGGCCCGTGCGTCCATGCCGATCGTGGCTTCCCGGTCATAGAGACCGAGCGTCGACCACTTCGCCCTCGGCTGCAGTCCCCAGCCGATGTGCGACATCGCGTATGCGTCACGATCATTGTACGAGGCCATGTATTCGCTCAGGATCTCGGCATCGACGCCGCCCTCGATCGACGTGACGAAACCCTTCTCGATCTCGAAGTGGATACGATCCTGAATGTAGGACTTCATCGGGAGCAGGATGTCGCCCCGCTCCATCACGATCGTTCCGTCGGCCTCACCTTCGTTCGCCCAGGTCAAGGCAAACCCGCTGGGCCAATGATCCCATCTTCCCGGCTCGTCAACGAAGCCGTACTCGCTGATTGCCGGGAACTGGCCCAGCTTGAAACGCACATCCGTCCCGGCCGGCGACGTGACATGCATCTCCTTCGCCTTGCTGAGCTTGGCGCTGGCGGCCATGACGCGGGACCGCTCGGCCAGCGTCGGCACCATGCGCACCAGGACTTCCGGAGGTTCGACAGCGAGCAGAATTTTCGTCCCCGCTTTCAGTATCTCGTGCTGCTCGGGAGAGAACAGAAGGGTCATGAGATCAAGGACAAGATCGCTCTCCTTCAAGGCCGCGATTGCGGCCCGATTTCCGGTCAAGGGCGTCGTCCCCAGATAGGCAAGCGAATCTCGGCTCAACGCCTTCTCGCCATTGACCGGAAGCAGATCGAGCCGGTTGACGATTGCGCCCATCGATGCAGCCGCGAGGATTGCCGTGGACAGGGTCTGCGGATGCGTCGACGAACTGGTGAGCACCGTGACAAGTTGACCCGGCTCCAGCTTGGAAAGCGCGAGAACCTGCTTCCAGGCCTGTATCAGATCATGATCGCTGACTGACATGTTCTTTCTCCTTGCTGGTTGCGGCGTCCAGACGAGCGCCGAGAAATGCCTCGAAGGCAGCGTAGAAACCTTCTTCATCATCCCAAGGGATCATGTGCCCCGCGTCGGTCACCCGGGTGGTCGAAGCGCCCGGCACAAGTCGTTGGATTTCGGAAATGTCATCGTCGCGAACGACGTCACCACGTCCGGCCGCGATCAGCCTCACGGGTACGCAGATCCCTCCGAGATCGGCGTGAACGTCGTCGGTGTGAAACCCGTCGAAACTCTCTCGCACCGCACGCTCGTCGCAGGTGTGCAACCATTCTGCTCGAAGCCGCAACTGATCATCGGTCCAGGTCGGACAAAAAGCGCGCATCGCTTCGGCGTCGCAACCGCGGCTCGCAAGCCGAATGGAATCCACATACCAATCGAGTCTTGCCGGATAGCTCCGTCGGCCGGGTCCTGATACAGGGGGATCCACCAGGACGAGCCTCGCTAGTCCGGGCAGCCCCATGCGCGCCGCACGAACTGCGATACGAGCGCCCATCGAGTGGCCTACGACGGAGTATCGTGACAACTTCAACGCTGCGGCCAACCCGGCCAGATCGGCAGCCTGCGCATCCAGGCTGTAGTCGAGCGAAGATCCGCTCTCGGACAGTCCCCTGCCCCGAATGTCGAGAACGTAGGTCTCGAACTCGCGGCCAAACCGTTCGCCGACGAACCCCCAAGTCACGGCCGGACTGGTAATGCCGGGCAGAATGATGACCGGATCACGCCCCGCCCGCGGCTGCCCGTAAAGCAGGTAGTGGAGCCTGATCCCGTTCACATGAACGTTGCCGCCGCTCCGGAACGCACTCATCTTGCGGCCTGCAACTTTGCGATACGAGCGGACGATGCATCCTTGTTGAAGGCGCCCGAAAGCAACGCACCGGCGCCGGGCACCCGTGTGTCCAGTTCGAGGGCCGTTAACATCGCGTATGTCGTCGCGACGGCGGCAGTGACGACGGGCTTGCCGGTTCTGGCCTCGACCTCCGCAATCGAGGGCAACGATGGCATCTGCACGCATGCCGACAAGACGATCGCATCGGCATCCTTCAGATCCATGCTCGCCACGATCTTCGGCAGGTTCGCGGGGTCGTGCCGACCGACCATGATGTTGTCCGGGATCTCCAGCGCGCGAGAATCGGAGACGCTGATCCCTTCATGCTCGATGTAGTCGATCACAAGCTGCGTAAGTGGCTTCATGTATGGCGCAACCACGGCAATACGCTTGGCACCGATCACATGAAGGGCGTCAACGAGGGCACCGGCGCTGGTCACAACGGGCGCCGGTGCACCGTTCTCGGCCGTGCGACCGTGGAGCCGCTCCTGTGAGACCCGGTGATATGACTTCCCCATGCTCATGATCGCCACGAGACAGGCGTAACCGAGCACGTCGACACGCGCATCCGAAAGCTCGAGAGCGCAGCGATCGGACTCGCTGTCCATGGCAGCGAGTTCCTCCTTCTTGACCGTCTTCATTCGCATCCGGCTGGAATGAAACGTGAAGCGTGTGCCGTGTGCGAGCGAATGCGCGCCAAGCATCGCGGGGATTTCAGTCTCCATGGTCGTGTTCGAGCTCGGAACGATCTGACCGACGCGATAAACCTTTTGCATTTGGTGTCTCCCCGGCCGATCAGGCCAATTTCAGAATGCGTTCAGCGTTGCGCGAGCAGACTTGCGCACGGACCTCTTCGGGTATCGAAGCGGATTCGATGAAATCCGCGGCTATTGCCGTCGACTCGTAGGGGTAGTCGACCGAAAACATGACCGCGTCGTTGCCCATCTCGGCAAGTGCGCAGGTCAGCGCTGCAGGCGAACAGACTCCGGACGTCGTGATGAAGATGTTGCGTCCGAAATACTCGGAAGGCTTGCGCGCCAGCTGAACACCGTGCGGGTAGACGGCGAAGCGGCTGTCGAACCGCCACAGCAGCATCGGGAGTCCCTCTCCCATGTGGCCGAGGATTATCTTCAGCCGGGGAAAGCGATCGAAGACACCGCCGAACAGCAGTCTGAGCGCATGGGTCGCGGTCTCGACGCCCCACCCCCACACTGCACCGGTGAGCTCTGGATGGCCGTCATAGGCCTTCGGAATCGGACTCGGGTCCGTCGGATGCAAATAGAGCGGAACGTCCAGATGTTGCATCCGCTCCCAGAACGCGTCGTAGGACGGGTGGTCGTAGTAGATCCCGCCTGTATGACCGTTGACCAGGGCCCCTTTGAAACCAAGGTCCTCAACGGCTCGGGTCAGTTCGTCCGCAGCCGCCTTCGGGGAATGCATCGCCAACGACGCAAAGCCGGCATAGCGCGCCGGACGCCGCTTGACCTGCCGTGCAAGATAGTCATTGCCCTCGGCGGCGCGCCGGATCGCGATGTCTACGTTGGGCTCAGCCTGAACGCTCGGGCCGGTCTGCGACAAGACGACCTTGTCGATTCCGGCTCGATCCATCTCGTCGAGCCGCAAGTCGTCGAAATCCTTCAGTTGGGACGACAGCCTGGATTGCGCAGCGGAGTCCATGTGCTTGGTGAAGACCTTCGAGTACTCCTCGAAGCCTGGCGCCATGAAGTGCTCTTCAAGCGCGATCTTGCGAATTCTGGACGACATGGCTTACTCCTTACGGATCTCGAACGTGCGCGGACCCCGGTCACGGCTAAGACGGACCGGACCGGGGTGACCCTCTTGGTCATTTCACGAGGGGACATTCGCTTTCAGCCAGGGGCTTGAACGCCTCGGCCGCGGGAATGGTCGCCAGGACCTTGTAGTAGTCCCACGGCGCCTTCGATTCAGATGGCTTCTTCACTTCGACCAGGTACATGTCGTGGACCATTCGTCCGTCGGCTCGCACTGAACCGGTCTGCGTGAAGGAATCCCGCACAGGCAGCTCTCGCATCTTTTCCGCGACGGCAATCCCGTCGTCGGTACCCGCCTCCTTCACTGCCTTCAGGTAGTGAAGCACGCCGGAATAGACGCCGGCCTGCGCCATGGTCGGCATGGCTTTGCGCTTCTTGTAGAATTTCTCCGCGAAAGCGCGGCTCTGGTCGTTCAGATCCCAGTAGTAGCCGGTCACAAAAGTGAGACCCTGGGCGACCTGAAGACCGAGACTGTGCACATCAGTGATGAACGTGACCGGGGTAACGATTGTCTGCCCGCCCTGCACTATTTGGAATTCATTGGCTTGCTTCACGGCATTGACCGTGTCGCCACCGGCGTTGGCGAACGCGATGACCTTCGCTTTCGAGGATTGCGCCTGAAGCAGAAAGGATGAGAAATCCGGTGTGTTCAGCGGATGGCGTGCGGCTCCCACCACCTTGCCGCCGGCTGCCTTGACTGCCTTCGACGCCTCCGCCTCGAGCGAAAGACCGAACGCGTAGTCGACCGTCAGGAAGTACCAAGTGTCAATCCCCTTCTTCACGAGGGCAGAGGCGACCCCCGCAGCATTCGAATAGTTGTCATAGGTCCACTGAAATCCGGTCGGCGAGCACGCCTTCCCGGTGAGATCCATCGTTGCTGCCGTGGAGTAGATCGCGATCTTCTTCTTGGCTCTCGCGACCTCCTGGACGGCTAGTGCCACGCCCGAGTTGGGGAAGTCGATCACCATGTCGACGTGATCGACATCGAACCATCGACGCGCCAATTGCGAACCGACATCGGCCTTGTTCTGGTGATCCCCCGAGAGCACTTTGATCGGCTTCCCGATCACGGTTGGCCCGAACTCCTCCACCGCAATTTCCGCGGCCGCAACGGAGCCGGGCCCGCCGAGATCCGCGTAGACACCACTCAAGTCGTTCAGGACGCCGACCGTAATCGCGTCGGGGCCTGCCTTGGCCGGACCCAGACCCGATACTAAGATGAGCGCGAAAGTCGATGATATGAGCCTGTTCATGAGCCATCCTCCGTTTGCCTCACGCGCCGCCATCTTCTTGTTGTTATTCTCAGGTCAATCCTGAAACCGGCGGTATCGTACGCGATAAAGAGATGTATACTGAGTAATTTGGCGACTCGTCAAGAGGCCTCTGGCGCAATCGCTCGCCGCGCCCGCCTAAAGAATGGAAGGAATGCACGTTGAAGAAGCAATCATCCGCCAATTCCACGAAGCCCGAAGTCAGGGTGGAGATGGCACGGATGCCCCTAGCATCGCGCCCTGGCTACCTGATCCGCCGTCTGCATCAGATCCACTCGGCGATCTTTCTTGAAGAGTGCCAGGAGTTTGGCATCACACCGGTGCAGTACGGTCTGATCACAACCCTGCTCAACAACCCGGGTATCGATCAGGTGACGCTTGGCGGTGAGGTCGGCATCGATCGCACTAATGTTGCAGACGTCCTGAACCGCCTGTCAGAACGCGGCCTGGTGCGGCGCGAACGAAGCCAAACGGACCGACGCTCGATGGTGGCCTTCCTGACCAAGGATGGCGAAGCGGTTGTCGACAAGATGTACGACAGTATGCGGCGCGCGCAGGATCGCTTTCTCGCCCCGCTGCGCCCCGAATTCAGGGCCGCGTTCCTCGCGATGGTAACCGAGTTGATCGAAGGCAACAGCAAGTACAGCCTGCCCGACACCGCCGCGGCATCCGGGCGGCGGAAGTCGACCGCAGGTCAGAACGAATAGGCCGGGATAGCTGAATATACTCAGTATACCACGTTAATATAGAGCGTGTACGGGAGTTCTCCTAAGGGTAGGGCCGCTTCTGCGGCCCTACTGCCGCGAAAACAAGCGCGCCTTGAGAACCGACCAAATCAGTCCAAGGCCGCCGAGCGTCGTCTTTCTCCGAGGCGGAGCCGCACCCGTGATACTGGCTTCGAGGTTTTCGGCGAATGCCGTAGCCAATCGACGCACGACGTCCTGCACCAACCCGGCTCGGTTGAACTGAGCGAGCGGTCCGCTCAGCTTCCAGGTCAGCGTGACCGCAATCAGTGATGCGCTTGGCCCGTCGGCAATGACGCTCCAGCGCGCGCTGCCCGCTGCGGACGACCCTTGTCCGGAATCACGCCCCCGGCCAGTCAGCCATCCCTCTCGCTTCGAGGAATCCATGCCGACTTTCGCCTGGCCGTTGAAAGCGACCTTGATCGGACCGAGCGATATTCGAACCTTTCCGACGAGATCCTCTCCGTCGAGCGACGTGATCTCAGCGCCAGGCACGCAGGGGACGACCCGTTTCAGGTCCGAAAGAATGCTCCAAACCTGCTCCGGGGGCGCCGCGACTCGTACCCGTTCCTCGATCGATGTGCCGCCGGCCGATCCGCCAATCGGTGCCGCTTTAGCTGCAGCCGACGAACGCGTCACGGGCCCGTTTGTCGCTAAAAGGGACGCGGGCCGCGACCTCGAGCCCTCGAACCTGCTCACGGTAACCGGAGCCACGGCCGCCGCCACGTTGGGCTTTCTGCCCGCAGCGACTTTTTTGACCGCGGCGACAATCCCGACATAACCGGTGCAGCGGCAGAGATTGCCGGACAGTTCTTCGCGCAGAGCCCGCTCATCGATATCGCCCAGCCGAAGCACGATATCTCGCGCTGTCGTCAGCATTCCGGGCGTGCAGAAGCCGCATTGCAGGGCATGGCACTCGGAAAACGCCTCGCGCAATTCCTGCATGGTCGGATCGTCATCAAAACCTTCGATCGTGGTAACGTCGGCGCCGTTGCAATCAGCAGCAAATGTGATGCACGAGCGTTGGATCCTGCCATCGAGCACAACCGTGCAGGCACCGCAAACACCCTGCTCGCATCCGAGATGCGTTCCGGTAAGGTGAAGCTCGCTGCGCAAGAAGTCCGCCAACAGCGTGCGCGGCTCAACATCCGCCGCGACAACCCCTCCGTTGACCGTCATTGACACCTGCGTCATCGGCCCTGCCTCCCACCCAAAGTCGCCAGGGCCCGGCGAACCGCGACCGCATGCAATTCCTGCGTGTCGATATCGAGGTTCGGCAGAACGCGGCGGGTTACCTGCGCCCAGAGATAGCATGACCACCCAGGCTCCCCCCTCACCACCAGTGCGGCCGCCTCGGG
>NZ_VKHP01000175.1 GCF_010811875.1 Bradyrhizobium uaiense | reverse complement strand
TGGCGGAGCGTCGTCCCGTCCACGACCAGCGAACCGCCGCTTGAAACAGATATATCGTGCCCCGGAAGGCCGCTGGAGGATACGGTGCAGGTGGTGCAGACGGCCGAGAACGCCGAGCCGCAATCGCCCGCCGACATCATCAACGCCCGTGGCTTCTGGGGTGACGAGGGAGCCGCACCGAAGCAGGCATCGGCCGCCCAGATCGCCGCGCTGAAGGCGCGCGAAGCGGTCGGTGGTGCCGATCCGCAGACCACCGCCAGCACGACGGACGGCTTCAACAAGGCGCTGGCCTATGCGCCGGCGGCGTCGTCGCCGGTCGACCGCGCCAACATCGTCGCGGCGACCGCGCCGATCCCGCGCAATGTGCGCCCGGTGCGCAATGCGGCGGCGCCGGCCACCGAAATCAATACCGTCGTCGCAAAGGGTGCACCGGGTGAGGGCGTGATCACCACGTCGACGCGGATCTCGGCCGCCAAGGGCAACGACATCTGGATGCGCGTCGTGATGCTGGCGCCGAGCGCGAGCAGCGGCATGCTGACCACGGTGCTCGGCGACACCGACATGAACATGATGCGGCAGCATTTCGTGAAGCCGCAGGCCGCCGTCGCCATGACCTTCTCGGAAGATCCGATGATGGGCATGACCTGCGATCACTTCTCGGGCTCGGCGACCGCCCTCCTGACCACCCAGTCCTTCGTGCTGCGCACCGCCTCGCTGCGCTGACGTTTCCCCGGAAGCCCTCCAAGGCCTGATGAGATCAGGTTCAGCTGCAATAGCGTCGAAGGTTCACCCCTCCCTTGGGAGAGGTCGATTTGCGCAGCAAATCGGGTGAGGGGTTACGGTCCATCGAGAGTGCAAGAGCCCTCACCCGGATTGCTTTGCAATCCGACCTCTCCCCAACGGGGAGAGGTGAAGCAAGACCACGCCAAGCCGATTCGACCGAAACTCATCCCGCTTTAATCCAGCCGGTCAGGCCGGCAGCCCTGCCTTGAGCAGGCCGGCCTCGTAGCGCGCCCGGTCGGGCGCGCGCTTGTAGTGCTGGGTTGCCAGATGGGTGGCGACCGAGAAGGTCGGCTCGCGCTTCAGCACCTCGGCGGCGTGCGCGGAGGCTGCGACTGCGTTGCCCATCTGCGCCAGCGTCGCCGCGAGGAAGGCGTGATGGGTGTGGTCGGGCCGGGTGATCCGCGAGAACGCCTCGGCCGCGTCGGCGTATTTCTCGGCGCAATAGCAGGCGCGGCCGAGATGGCTCCAGAACCGCTCCGGATGGAACGGATTGAGGCGCATCGCCCGCTTGATCCAGTCGATGCCCTCCTCCGGCCGCCCGAGCCAGGTCAGGAGCTCGCCCTGCTGCACGACGACAAGGTCGTAATTCGGGTTGAGCGCGAGCGCGCGCTCCTGGTGGAAGGCCGCCTTGTCGTGGTCGTCGCGGTTGAGGTTCAGCGCGGCGAGGATCCGGTGCACGTCGCTGTCGTTGTCGTCGAGCATGAGCGCAATCTCGAGCTCGGCGGCGACCTGCGCGAAGGTCGCGTCGCGATCGTCGCACCAGTTGTAGACCCAGGTCTGGCCAAGCACGCAGGCCCGCCAGGCGTGCGCATGGGCATAGTTCGGATCAAGCACGATGGCCCGCTCGAGCAGACGCTGCGCTTCCGCATTGTCGTCCCGTGCCGAGCGATGATGCAGCACCTTCGCGGCGAGCACACACTCGTAGGCCGCCATGTTGTCGGTCGGCTTGCGCTTGACGCGGTCATGCGCGGCCGCCTCGACCCGTCCCGGGAGCGTCGCCACGATCGCGCGCGTCATCTCGTCCTGGATGGCGAAGATATCGGCAAGCTCGCGGTCGTAGCGCTCGGCCCAGACGTGCCGGTCGGCCAAGGCATCGATCAGCTGCACCGTGACGCGGATCCGCTCGCCGGCCTTCCGCACGCTGCCCTCAAGCACATAGTCGACGGCGAATTCCTTCGCGACGTCCTGCACCTTCACGGCCTTGCCCTTGTACACGAAGGTCGAGTTGCGCGAGATCACCAGCAGATCGTGGAAGCGCGACAGCTCGGTGATGATGTCCTCGGTGAGGCCGTCGGCGAAGAATTCCTGCTCGGGATCGCCGCTCATGTTGACGAGCGGCAGCACGGCGATCGAGGGCTTCTTGGCGACGACTTGTGTCGCTGCCGCACCCACCCGCTCGAGAGCACTCCCGGAATCCGTTTCGAGATGGACGCGGAAAACCCTGATCGGACGCGCAATGTTCTTGACGGTCTGATCGCCGAGGTCCTCGAAGCTGAGGTCTTCCAGGCGATCGCCGACCTGATCGCGGACCGCGCCGGAAATGCAGATGCCGCCGGGCTCGGCCAGCGTCTCCAGGCGGGAGGCGACATTGACGCCGTCGCCGAAGATGTCGGCCCCGTCGACGATCACATCGCCGAGATTGATGCCGATGCGGAACTGCATCCACCGCGCCGGCGCGACATCGGTGTTGCGTTTGGCCATCCGGCGCTGGACTTCCGCCGCGCACAGCACCGCATCGACCACGCTGTGAAACTCGACCAGCATGCCGTCGCCGGTGGTCTTGATGATGCGGCCGCGATTCTTGGATATCGCCGGATCGATCAGTTCGATGCGATGGGTCTTGAGACGCGCAAGGGTACCCGTCTCGTCAGCCTCCATGAGGCGGCTATAGCCGACCATGTCGGCGGCGAGGACCGCTGCGAGCCTGCGCTCTGGTCCTGGCACGTCCATCTGAACGATCTGCCCGGTTACCTCAGGGGCAGTCTAGCAAATCCCGGGATTTCACCCAAGCCTCGACAGAGGCCCTGGCGGGTGCCTTGTGCGGGTGGGGGAGCCTTGAAATGCAGGCTGGCGAAGGCCAGCCTCAGATGGATCGTCCGAGAGCCAAAAATGACCGCAACAGTGACAGGCATCTCGTCCATGGCGCCCCGTCAAATCCTGACGGAGCTGAGCCGTGCCTACCAGGCGACGACCGGACAGCTGGCCAGCATCGAGTCAGTCGGCGGCGTCGATGCCGCCAAACGCGTTCGCGCCGGCGAGCCGTTCGATATCGTCGTGCTCGCGGACGAAGCCATGAAGCAGCTCGAGGCGGACGGCTTGCTCAAGCCGGGGAGCTGCGCTGGTTTTGCGAAGTCGGCCGCTTCAGGAAGCAATCTTCGCGGCTTCAGATAACCCACGCGCGCACGTCCATCGTGATCGAAAAAATTGAACATCCCGAGAGCCGCGAAAAGCTGCTGGCTCAATCCGCCAGGATCGGCAACTTGATCGACCTCGCCTGGTGCAGACTGGGCGACATCTAAGCGCAGCGAGTACGTCACGTCGACCGTCGCGGCTGTCGAGGAACAATGCACCGTGACTGGCGAGATGTCCTCGTGCATGCAACGCGCGGCCGCGGAGGCGACTGCAATCACGAGTCATTGAGCGGCCCGACCTGCCCTCGGGAGCGCCGATGACACAGCCCGGCAGGCGACTTCCTGCCGGGCTGTGCCGTGACATCGGTGCCACAATCGCAACGGATGGCTCCGATCAACGAAGCACGAACATCAGGATCGCGGCCAACCCCATCACGACGGTTGCGATCCATCCGAGCAGCACCGTCGACCGACTTGAGACATGCGGTCCCATAACCGAACGCCTGGACGCCAGCAGGATGATCACAGCCATCAACGGCACGGCGACGACGCCATTGATCACGGCACTCCAGAACAGCGCCTTCATCGGGCTGACCGGCGAATACTGGATGAACAATCCGGCGATGATGCTGAACGCGATCACGCTGTAGAACGCCCGCGCGTCTCGCACCTCCTTCTCGAGGCCTTCATTCCAACCCAGGGCCTCCGACAGCGCATAGGCCGAGGATCCAGCCAGGACCGGCACGCCGATCAGGCCAACACCGACGATGCCCACCGCGAACAGATTGAAGGCAAAATCCCCCGCCAGCGGCCGCAACGCGCTGGCCGCCTGTGCCGCGGTTTCGATGTTGGTGATTCCTGCCACATGCAGCGTGACCGCAGTCGCCAGGATGATGAAATAAGCGGTGATGTCAGAATAGAACATACCACTCCAGGTATCCCACTGGATGCGACGCAACTCTTTCGTGGCGGCGCAGGGATCAGACGCGAGCCCCGCTTTGCCTTGCGCCTGCATATCCTCTACCTCCTCGGAAGCCTGCCAGAAAAACAGGTACGGACTGATGGTCGTCCCGAAGACGCCAACGACGACAGCCGCACTATCCGCCGTGAATTGCAGCCGCGGCCATACGGTATCTCGCAGGACCTGCCCCCAGGGAACGTGAACGGTAAACAGGACGGCCGCATAGGCGAGAAGTGAAAGGGTTAGCCATTTCAGGAAGAAGACGTAGCGGTGATACGGAACGAAGACCTGAAGCAGGAGTGTCGATACGACGAAGACAACAGCCATCGCATGCGGATTGAGCCCGGTAACGAGCTGGCCGGCCTCTCCCATGGCCGCGACGTCGGCCCCGATGTTGATCGTGTTTGCAATCAACAGGAGGAGAACCGCGCCCTTGAGAACGATCGGCGGGAATTCGGCCTTGATGTTTGCGGCGAGGCCCCGGCCCGTGACCCGGCCGATCCGCCCGCACATGGATTGAATCGCGGCCATGAGCGGAAAAGCCAAGGGCATCGTCCACAGCATACCTGTGCCGAACTGGGCACCCGCTTGGGAATAGGTGGCGATGCCGCTGGGATCGTCGTCGGCGACGCCGGTGATCAGCCCGGGCCCCAGCCGAGCCAGCGGATGGTCCCTGAGGCGCCCGCGACCGGCCGCCAAGACGTCCGAGAGGCGTGCGACGATGCCACGCCTTGTGGGCACCATCGCCTTGTTTCCATCGGTGACCTCTAGCCTGTCGGCGCGTCGTCGCACACGCTGCATGCCCACTCCCAGCTTCCGCTGCTTCCATAGCCTACCCCGCCGGTAAGGGAGTTGAGCGGCGTCAAATGTTGCCCTGCGATCAATCTGCTCTTCCGTTTTGCGCCAAATCAACGCGCGGACGACCAATCATGCCATCGTTGACGCTGTTCTTCGGAGGATATCCAAGACATGCGGCGGCTTTTCAGCTCAGTCATACGCTGGTTCATTGTTTTGGGGTGGCGAGACATCGCGTCGGCCCCGTTCGACTGCGCGATCGAGCTCGCCGTTATCGATGACAAGCAACGCCCGTTGGGCTTCCCCTGCATCCGGCGCACGGACGGATGGTTCAATTTGGGTACCATGCAAGCCGTCAGGGCGTCGCCGACACACTGGCGCTACTGGCAGCCAGACGTGCTGCCGATGAGCTGTTGCTGAGCATGGCACGGCTCGCCTCCATCAGCAGACTTGTTTCCGTCCTGATCCTGCGGTCGCGCGCCCCGCGATCCGGCAGGCGCACCGACTGGACACTGATGCTGGCCCTCGCCGGTACGGCGCTGACCATAGCCTCAGCAGCCTCACTGGCATATTTTCACTATCTGGATTGGCCTTGATCGCTTGCCGGCTCGTCATCAGCGATGGCACGCCAAGCCGCACCGTCGAGGTCATCATACTGTCCGCTCTTCAGCGACCACAGGAAGCCGAGCAGACCGACAAAGCCGAGCGCGAGGGCAAGCGGCACCAGAATGACCAGAACCTCCATCAGATCGTCTCCCTCGCTCGCGCCCTCAATGCATTGAGCATCACGATCACCGATGAACCCGACATCGCCGCCGCGGCGATCAGGGGCGTGACCAGGCCGGCGATTGCAATCGGCACCGCCAACACGTTGTACACAATGGCAAGCCAAAGATTTTGCCGCATCAGCCGCAGCGCCTTGCGAGATACCTTCACTGCCGCCAGCACCGGCGCGAGACGTTCGCCGAGGAAGACCGCATCGGCGACCGCCTGGCTCATGTGCGTGGCCGTAACGGGCGACATCGAGGCGTGCGCCGCAGCCAAAGCCGGCGCATCGTTCAAGCCGTCGCCGACCATCAGCACTTTGCAGCCTTGACGCACCAGTTCCTCGATACGGTCGATCTTGTCGACCGGGGACACCTCGGCACGCCATTCATGCACGCCGAGCGTCTCGGACGCGAGCCGCACTGCAGGCTCGCGATCCCCGGACACGATCTCGACGGCAACACCCATGCGCACCAAGCCCGCCACCACCTCGGCCGCGTCCGGCCGCAGCCGTTGCCGAACCGCGAAGGCGTATCGGCTCTCGCCATGGCTGAATGCGACGACCGAAGCTTCCGGATCGCGGCACAGAATCTCGTTGGCGAGGTCATCGGCGCCGCAGAATGACGGGCGCCCCAGACGTATCGGACGGCCGTCGTGAAGACCATGGACACCCTGGCCCGGTTCCTCCTGAATGTCCGGTAGTGGTGATGCAGCTCCGGCATAGCGTGCGACAGCGGCAGCGACCGGATGCCGGCTCGACAGTGCCAGGCGGCCCGCGAGCCTCACGACATCGTCCGGGATATCCGCTAGATTGGCGACATCGAGTTCAGGCAGGGTCAAAGTACCCGTCTTGTCGAAGATCACCCGGTCGATTTCGGCGATGCGCTCGATCGCATCGCCGGAATTAAGCAGCACGCCCGAGCCAAACAACGCGCCGGACGCAACGGTCTGCACGGCTGGAATGGCCAGCCCAAGCGCACAAGGACAGGTGATGATCAGGACCGCAATCGCTGTCACGATCGAGTCGTGAAAACTCGCGCCCCAGGCCAGCCAACCCAGCATCGTGAGCAATGCGGTCGCATGCACCACCGGTGCATAGAGCCTCGATGCCCGCTCGGCGAGCCGCAAATAGCGCGAACGCGCCTGCAGCGCGTGATCGAGCAGCCGGGATATCTCGTCAAGCAACGTACCGCCCGAGGCCGCGGACGCGCGGACCCGCAACGTGCCGGAACGGACCAGCGTGCCTGCGAACACGGCGCTGCCGGGTGTGACCATTGCCGGCAAGGTTTCGCCCGTGATCAGACTTTGATCGACCTCCGAGCGCCCCTCGATCACATTGCCGTCGACCGCGCAGCGCTCGCCGGGCCGCAGCAGCACGATGTCGCCGGGCCGGATAGCGGCCGCCGGGACTGTCTTGATCTCGGTTGGGCTGACGAACTTCGTCGCAGTCTCCGCCTTGAGGGCAGCCAGATTTCCGGCAAAGGCACGGGTACGCCGCCGCATGTTCTGGTCGAGATAACGGCCAGCGAGCAGGAACGCGATCAGCATGACCGCGGCATCGAAATAGGCATGCTCGGCGTGATTGATGGTCTCGATCACCGAGGTCGCTAGCGCAAGCACGATGCCGATGCTGATCGGCACGTCCATGTTGACGCCGCGCGCCCGCAGCGCTGAGAGGGCCGACGAGAAGAACGGCTGCGCGGAATAGGCCGCCGCCGGCAGCACGATCAGCGCCGACAGCCAATGAAAGAAATCGCGCTGCTCCGGCAGCATGTCCGAGACATTTCCGGACCAAACCGGGATCGACAACATCATCACGTTCATGGCGGCAAACGCCGCGACACCCAGCCGGCGCAACAGGCCCTGCGCCCGCCGCGCTTCCAGCGTTTCGGCATCGTCACGTTCAAACGGGTATGCCTTGTAGCCGAGCTCGGCGAGACGGCTCACAAACAGCGCCGGATCGAGGGCGCCTGCTTTCCACTCCAGCGCCAGGCGACTATCGGTCAGGTTGACGCGGGCAGAGGTAACGTCTGGAATGGTCGAGAGATTGCGCTCGATCTTGGCCATGCAGCCTGCGCAGTTGATACCTTCGACCGCGAGATCGAGATGGACGAACCCGGCTCCCGTGCTCTTCAAATAATGCGAGAAATCGATATCCGCGTGCATGCGGCGCGCCTTCAGTTCAGGACAATGCGGTTCTTCGACAGGAACATGCGGCGACCGTCGGCATCGCCCTCGATCACAAGGTCCCACTGCCCCGCCGCAACGCCGTCCGCGTGACCGCGGTAGCTTCCTAAGCCGGCCTCACTGACCTCGATCGCCCGATCGGCTCGGCGATCGATCGGTCGCTCGAGCCGAGCGAGGAAATTCATCCCCGTCAGTGGCGTGCCGGCACGGTCGCGCGCCTCGAGTGCGATCGCGGCGGTGCCGTCGGGTCGCCGATCAATATGCGCCTGGACCTGCCAGTCCCGCTCGTTCTGCTGCCGCGCTGCCACGATCTCACGCTGGTAGGCGAGACTTGCGCTGTAGGCGCTATCGACCTCGGTTCCTGGCAGCGTCGTGATGGCGAGGCGCATCATCACCATGTTCACGCTGATGACGATGGCAAAGAACGCGACCGTCGTGATCAGGACGAAGCGTCCGGTGATGGGTCGCGCCGCTTGACTTGAAGCTGCCATGATAGAAATCCGCCGCTATGGAAGAACGAAGTGGTCGGTTGCCGAGGCGACTTCGCCGAGCCCGATGTCAGTGATGCGGAATGTGACCGGCACCGATTTTTCGGCCTTTTCATCGAACGGGGCTGTCACCAGCACACGCAATTCGGTGGTGGCATCCCGGCCGAGGACGATCATCGGCCGGTCTGGCGTCACGGAGTCCGCGCCGATGACGTGAAGCTTGGCCTCGGCTGGCCCATCGATATCGATCGCGATCACACGATCGAAGCCGCGCTTGTTGAGGAATCGCAGCGTGTATCCGTTGCGGGTCGCCCCGTCGCTGAGCCGCACCGCGATCGGGTTGCGATCATGCAGCACATTGACGTCGAGCAGGGTCCGCGACATCAATGCATAGAGCATCACTGCGCAGACGACGGTGATCAGGCCGGCATAGACGACCGTACGGGCGCGAACAGACTTGAAAACCTCTTCCTTGCCGGCGATACGGCGCTGGACATTGATGTCGTTGTCGTATCCGATCAGGCCGGTCCTGCGGCTGACCTTGGTCATGACTGCATCGCAGGCATCGATGCATAGACCGCACTGGATGCAGCCAAGCTGCGCGCCGTCGCGGATGTCAATCCCGGTCGGGCACACCGCAACGCATTGGTTGCAATCGATGCAATCGCCGGCCTTCTCGCCGAGCGCGCGGATGTCGAACGCCTTCTTCACCGAGCAACGCGGCTCGCCGCGATCGTATTTGTAGGTGACGTTGAGCGCCCATTCATCGGTCAGCGCGGCCTGGATCCGCGGCCACGGGCACATGTAGACGCAGACCTGCTCGCGCATGTAGCCGGCCAGCAGATAGGTCGACGCGGTCAGGATCGCGATCCAGACATAGGCGATCGCCGGCGCCTGAAAGGTCGCCAGATCGCGCACCAGGGTCGGCGCATCAGCGAAATAGAGCACCCAGGCGCCGCCGGTCCACCAGGCGATCATCAGCCAGATCGCATGCTTCAGCACGCGGCGACCGGCGCGCTTTGCGGTCATCGGGCCTGCATCGGCCTTGATCTGGGCGCGGCGATCGCCTTCGACCAGACGCTCGACCGCATAGAACAGATCGGTCCAGACCGTCTGCGGGCAGAGATAGCCGCACCAGATCCGACCACCCAGCGCGTTCATCAGGAACAGAGCGAGCGCTGCGAGCACTAAGAGGCCGGTGAAGTAGTAGATCTCCTGCGGCCACAGCTCGATGAAGAAGAAGTAGAAGCGCCGGTTGGGAAAATCGATCAGCACCGCCTGGTCGGGCGCGCCGAGCCCGCGATTCCAGCGCACGAACGGCAGCAAATAGTAGACGCCGAGGCAGACAGCCATCAGCCGCCATTTGATCGAGCGGAAGCGGCCGGAGACGCTCTGCGGGTATACCTTCTTGCGAGGCGCGTAGAGCGGCCCGTCTTCGTCGGTTATGAGTTCGTCAGGCGACACGGGCTTGTTCATGGGTTGCTCGAGGAGGCTGTCGCTGAAACCTACATCCCTCCACCAAGTCCGGGTTTGACGTCGGTCAATGATCCCGGACGCCCTTGTGGCGGCAGCTATTTGCCGCCGCCCAACGAGTGCACATAGACCGCCAGCGCCTTGACGGTGACCGGATCCAGACGGCCGACCCAGGCCGGCATCACGCCGGCACGGCCGTTGGTGATGGTCTCGACCAGGGTCTCCTCGTCGGAGCCATAGAGCCAGATCTGGTCGGTCAGGTTCGGCGCGCCGAGCTCCGGGTTGCCCTTGCCGTTGTCGCCGTGGCAGCTCGTGCAGTTCTCGGTGAAGAGCTTTTTTCCTGCCGCGGCGTCGAACTTAGGCGCGGTGGAAAGGCCGGACAGCGAGCGCACATAGTTGGCGACGGTCACGATCTCGTCCTTCTTCAGAACGCCATCGCGACCGAACGCCAGCATCTGCCCTTCGTGGGTCTTGGCGTGCCCCGACCGCGCGCCGAACTGGATCGTCTGCATGATCTGGTCCAGCGAGCCGCCCCACAGCCAGTCGTCGTCGTTCAGGTTGGGAAAGCCCTTGGCGCCGGCGCCGCCGCTGCCGTGACAGGGCGCGCAATTATCGGCAAACACAGTCTTGCCGCGCGCGCGAGCCAGCGCCAGCAAGGCGGGATCCTTCTCGATGTCGGCAAGCGAGGCGTTGCCGAGCACCGCCATCTTCTCGCCGCGCAGCTTCTCCAGATCGGCGAGGTCGGTCGAGACGCTCGCGCGAGTGGAATACTGGAACAGGCCGGTGGTGTAGCCCGAGACGAGCGGCCAGGCCGGATAGACGACCCAATAGCCGATCGCCCAGACGATCGTGGCGTAGAATGTCAGGACCCACCACCGCGGCAGCGGCGTGTTCAGCTCCTTGATGCCGTCCCACTCATGACCGGTCGTGCTGCGGCCGGAAACGTGGTCGATCTCGTTGTGGTCGCTCATGATCGGTCAGTCCTCCCGCAACGGCATCCGGGCTGCCGCATCGAAGAGAGATTTGTTGCGGGGCCAAAGCGCGTAGGCGACGATGGCGATGAAGATTCCAACGAAGATGGGCGTCCAGAGCGTGCCGACCAGGCTCGACGCAAAATTCTCGACTTGAATGATCGCTTTCATGCTCGTGCCCTCAGCGCAGGTTGGCTTTTTCGTTGTAGAGCTTGAAGTCGACCAGCGTGCCGAGCATCTGCAGATAGGCGATCAGCGCGTCGAGCTCAGTCGGATTGCCGGGCTTGCCGTCGAAGTTGCGGACCAAGGCCTTCGGATAGCGCTTCTGGAACGCATCGGAGCCGGCACCGTCGGGATCGGTCTGCGCCTTCAGATCGGCGGCCGCGTTGGCGATCTGCTCGTCGATATAGGGCACGCCGACCGCGCGATTGGTCCGCAGATGGGCCGCGACGTCGGACGGGTCGAGCTCCGCCTTCGCCAGCGCCGGATACCCGGGCATTACCGATTGCGGGACGATCGACCGCGGATTGATCAGGTGCGTGACGTGCCAATCGTCGGAATATTTGCCGCCGACGCGCGCCAGATCCGGCCCGGTACGCTTGGAGCCCCACTGGAACGGATGGTCGTACATGCTCTCCGCGGCGAGCGAATAGTGCCCATAGCGTTCGACCTCGTCGCGCAGCGGCCGGATCATCTGCGAGTGGCAGAGATAGCAGCCCTCGCGGACATAGATGTTGCGGCCGGCAAGCTCGAGCGGCGTGTAGGGCCGCACGCCGTCGACCGCCTCGATCGTGCTCTTCAGGTAGAACAGCGGCGTGATCTCGACCAGCCCGCCGATGGCAATGACGACGAGAATGCCGGCGATCAGGATGATCGAGTTCTTCTCAAAGATCTTGTGTCGATTCCAGAAGGACATTGCGTGACCTATTCGGCGGGCTGGAGGGCAGCAGTACCCTCGGTTTCGCTGGCTCGGCCGGCGTTGACCGTCATCCAGAGATTGAAGGCCATGATCAGGGCGCCGGCCAGGAACAGCGCGCCGCCGGCTGCGCGGATGATGTAGAAGGGATGCATCGCTTCGACCGACTCGATGAAGGAATATTCGAGGAAGCCGAGCGAGGTGTAGGCACGCCACATCAGGCCCTGCAGGATTCCCGAAACCCACATCGCCGAGATGTAGAGCACGATGCCGATGGTCGAGATCCAGAAGTGCCAGTTCACGAGCTTCAGGCTGTAAAGCTGGCGGTTCCACAGCCAGGGGATCAGGCAATAGAGCGCGCCGAAGGAGACGAATCCGACCCAGCCCAGCGCACCGGAATGCACGTGGCCGATGGTCCAGTCAGTGTAGTGGCTGAGCGAATTGACCACTTTGATCGACATCATCGGCCCCTCGAAGGTCGACATGCCGTAGAAGGCCACCGACACCACCATCATGCGGAGCACGGGATCGGTACGCAGCTTGTCCCAAGCTCCCGACAGCGTCATCAGACCGTTGATCATGCCGCCCCAGGACGGCATCCAGAGCATGATCGAGAAGGTCATGCCGAGCGTCTGCGCCCAATCCGGCAGCGCCGTGTAGTGCAGATGATGCGGGCCGGCCCAGATGTAGAGGAAGATCAGCGCCCAGAAATGGATGATCGACAGCCGGTAGGAATAGATTGGACGTTCCGCCCGCTTCGGAATGAAGTAGTACATGATCGCCAGGAAGCCGGCGGTCAGGAAGAAGCCGACCGCGTTATGGCCGTACCACCACTGGAACATTGCATCCTGCACGCCACCCCAGGCGATGTAGGATTTCGAGCCGAGGAAGGAGACCGGCAGCGCGGGGTTGTTGCCGAGATGGAGCACCGCGATCGTGATGATGAACGCCAGATAGAACCAATTGGCGACGAAGATATGCGGCTCCTTGCGCTTCACCAGCGTCATCAAGAACACGAGCAGATACGTCACCCAGACGATCGTCAGCCAGAGGTCCGCGTACCACTCCGGTTCGGCGTATTCCTTCGATTGGGTGACACCCAGCAGATAGCCGGTGCCGGCAATCAGGATGAAGAAGTTGTAGCCCACGACGACGAACCAGGGTGCGAGGTCGCCGGCAAGCCGCGTGCGGCAGGTCTTCTGCACGACGTAGAACGAACTCGCGATCAGGACATTGCCGCCGAACGCGAAAATCACGGCCGACGTATGTAGCGGTCGCAGCCGGCCGAATGTCGTCCAGGGTAGATCGAAGTTCAGCGCCGGCCACGCCAGCTGCATCGCGATGATCAGACCCACGGTGAAGCCGGCGATACCCCAGAACATCGCCATGGCGGAAGCAAACTTGATCGGTCCGAGGTAGTAATTGGGGCGTCCATTGATCTCCGCCGGAGGCAATTCGGCCGGACGGTCAAGGTAGCGATTGCCGATCACGACCACGGAGATCAGGCTGGCGGCGCAAGCAAGCGCCGCGTGGAAACTGAACGCGGCATCGTGCCCCATCGCCATACCGAGAAAGGAGACGAAGGCAAAAACCGCGAGTCCCGACGCCAAACCGGCTTCGCCCATCGTCATCGACTTGGAAATCGACTTGGAAACTGAAGATGGACTTGTCATATGGAGGCCTTCTTTGGATGGGCTGACGGCATGGAAACCACAATCTCGCTGGCGGCCCGTTGACCGGCATCAATTCCTGCGCCATGGCGCTTGGCGCCGGCACCGCGGCTCAGCGCCGTCAGGGTCATTTCGTTCGGACAATATTTAGCCGGACTGGCTCGTCTCTCTCGCGCGAGATCCGCGGCACAGCGCGGCTTCTCATGGCATAGACCGCACACGCGCTGTAGATCACGCAACACGTCGCAATGTGACGAAGCGAGCTGCTGCTCGGACAGACCTGCATGCTCAAGACGCTTGCGCAGCAATTCCGGCGAACCCCGCTCGCGGGCGAGCATCCGGAGATCGGACGTGGAGAGATTGAGCTCGTGAGCGATCTCATCGACCTCTCTATCGGTCATCAAATCGAACTCACGGCAGCGGGATAGAAACCCACGCAAGCGACCAAGAAGATTTTCAAATTGTGGCGAGCTGTTGCCGTCTGATCGATCGGACATTATCGATTCCCCTCATTTGCTCACTCTTACCGGCTAGTCGCGATCGCAGATTTGATCTTCGTCAAGATTGGCATCGCAGCAATCGAACGTGGCGGCCGCTCAAGCGTCGTCAGCCTCCCCAGGCGGATGGCAAAGCCGGCGGCGTTCGAAGCTCCATGGAGTCGGCGAAGATCGTCCAGTCGCGGACGCCTTTCTGTCGGCAGAAGTCGGCCTCGGCCAGCTGCGCGGCCGAGGAAAGCGAGACAGCATCGACCTTGAACGCTGCCTGGCAGGCGCGATGTTCGTGGCCGGTATCGTCGCAAACGGTTTTGATGAAACGAACGTCGAATGATGGCATGGCAACCTCGCACGGGCTGGTCAGTTGTTGTTCATGCTGCCATGAGTGCGAGGCACCGGTATTGATCTGTCGCAAGAATGCGGTGCGGCGCAGATGTCGTATCGATATTGAAAGCGATTCATGAGCGGCCTCGACCACGAGGCTCATGGCGTCACACCTGGCAAGATCCGCAAGTACGACCGGACGGCGCCACTATCTGCGGTTGGATTCCCAGTCCTCGGACGACGGCCGGATTGCTGGTATTGACGTCGTTTTGCCGTTGACGGTCCATTCCGCGGCCACGATCGCGAACCCCACGATCACACAGATCACAAGCAGCGTCGTGGCAAATCCGACGACATCTGCGCTGACCACCGCAACCACAATCAACGGGATCAGCAGGATCGCGGGGCGAGCGATCATCCTGCCGTCTCCTTCTCTGCCTTGACGGCGCCGGCTCGTTCGTCTTCCGCCGATTGGATATAGAAGCCGGAATAGGTGTCGACATAGCAAAGATGATCGTGCACCTCCTTTACGCCGGCGGCATTTTCCGCGGCGACAATCGCCGCCTGCCTCGCCCGCTCATCCATGATCACCCCGCGGAGGTGCACCACGCCGTTGCGCACCGAGACTTGCAGGCCGAGCGGACACCAGTTTGCACCGTCGAGTGCCCGCACGATGCGATCGTGGATGTGATTGTCGTCTGCCGTGGGATCCGGAATCTGGTGCGCGATAGATGCTACTGCCCGCAGCAGGTCCGCACGCGTCACGAGGCCAACGAGGCGACCGTCGCGCATCACTGGCAGCCGTTTGACGCCCTTCTTCTCCATGAGATCGACTAGATCAGGCAGAGGCGTTTCTTCCGTCACGGTGACGGGATCGGACGACATGATCTCTCCGACCTTCCGCCCGCGCTCGTGGACGAAGTCTGCGGCCGCATAGCCGGAACCGAGAAGCAACCGAAGCCAGCGGCCGCGCCGGCGTTGCGTACCGATCTCACTTCGCCGCAAGAAATCGCTCTCTGACAGGATGCCGACCAGTCTTCCGGCCGCATCGACTACGGGCAGTCCGCTGATATGGTGATCCATCATCAGCTTCGCGGCATCGACTATGGATGTCTCGGTTTCAACAGTGACGAGATGTCTCGCCATGATCTGATGTGCGCGCATTGTCGCTCTCCTTTCAAGGCTCGCAGCAAGCTCACACAAGATCGACCCATCCGTCTTGATCTCTCTCAATGCCTGCGCTTGACGGGAATCAAGGCGTCACGGCCGATGATCGAAGATGTTGCCAGCCAGTCAGGAGAATAAAACCATGTTGCAGAACCTGCTCGCCTCCATCGGAGCGTTCGCGATCGCCGTAGTGGCCTTTGTCCGGATGATCTTGCAGGCAAAGCGGCCTTCGCTAAGCCAACCTGCCAAATCAAGCTCTGTTCGGCTCCATCGCCGCCGGCCGTTTTAGCCTGCCGGCGTCGGCTCGACGGTTCACCCGAATTTTGACGTGCGTCAATGCGGCACGACGCGTGCCGCCGGATGATGTTCTTCCGTCAGGATTTTGCAAATGGCAGACATAAGGGCTTGGCGCCCCATTATCTTCTCGTGTCCCACCACCGGCGATCGAGTCCAAGGCCTGCTTCCCGGTGACCCGCCCGAACCTTCGGCTGACGATCTGCATTCGATCTCCTGCGCCGCCTGCGGCGGCGTTCACTTCATCAACCTGCGAACCGGCGCAGCCGTCGATCCCAAGCGCAGCTAGGTTGACCGCCAGGGCCGTGCGATCCGGAAGCCATCGAATTGACACGCATCAACACGCAAGTGCCGCACGTATGGGAAGCAAGGCCTTCCTCAACGAAGGAGGTCGAAAATGACAGACCACAGCGAAACCCGCCCCGTCTCCGACGCCATCCAGAGCTACGCGAAGCGCGCGATGGCCGTCCAGTCGGAATTCTCGGAGAAGCTGATCGAGGCAAACCGGCACTGGTTCGAGCAGATCCAGGTCGAATCGAACGAGGCTTGGGAACTCTTCCGTAGGTTCAATTCCACCGCCTCGGTCGCCGAGAAGATCACGGCGCTGCAGGACTGGGCCAAGGGCGTGACCGCGCGGAGCGCGAACGACGCGACCTACGCGATCGAGACCGCGCGTTCGCTGGGTACGATCGAGCTGAACCTGTTTGCACGAAAGACCGATGGTATCGACGAAGTTACTCACGAGGTTACTCAGAAGGCTGCGTGACGTGCCAGGACGAGACGCCCCAGAGCGCCCGGAGGCCGGCGTCAGCGCGACATGGGAGAGGGTCGCGACGGCCCCCTTCGATCGAGACCTCGAACTCGCCGTGATCGAGGGCAACGCCATTCACCAGCTCGTCTTCCCCTGCCGCCGCATACTGGGCGGTTGGGTGAAGGCGGGGACCGTCGAACGCATCCTTGTGCAGCCGACGCATTGGCGCGCTTGGGGCAAGTAGGCGGATTCCGGGTCAACATGCTGGTTCCCAAGACGAGTTCATGCCGAGCGACTGGTGGCTTCAGGTGCCTGAACGTTGTACTGTCGAAGGGGATTTGAGGGCTTTGCCCGGGGGAATATGTCCGACCGTCTCTGGTATCGCTATGGCACTGCCGCGGCAGCGGCCGCACTCGTATTTGCGGTGCGCGCGGGGCTAGATAATTATTTCGAAGACCGGACTTTCACAATCATCTACGTGCCCGCCGTGTTGTTTGCCGCTTTCGCCGGCGGCCAGGGGCCGGCGATCGTCACCACTCTGCTCTGCCTCCTCATCAGCGCGAGATTCCTTGGCAAAAGCCTGATCACTGAACCTGCGAATCTGATCGATATCGCATGTTTTGCCGTCCTCGGACCGGTCCTTGGCTTCATGGGCGACCGGCTGTTGAGGGAAGGCGATCAGGCGCAAAATCGCCAGGCCCATCTGCAATCGATCCTCGACACCGTCCCTGACGCCATGATCGTCATCGACGACCACGGCAACATTCAGTCCTTCAGCGCGGCCGCCGAACGCCTGTTTGGCTGGAAAGCGGACCAAGTCATCGGAAAGAACGTTTCGAGCCTGATGCCTCAGCCGTATCGCGGCGAGCACGATCGGTATCTCGAACGTTACCTCACCACCGGAGAACGGCGAATCATCGGCATTGGCCGCATCGTCGTTGGAGAACGGAGCGACGGTTCGACCTTTCCGATGGAGCTCGCGGTCGGTGAGGCCAAGGTACGCGGAGAACGCTTCTTTACCGGTTTTATCCGCGATCTCACCGAACGTCGTGCGCAGGAGCGGAGGCTCCAGGAACTGCAATCCGAGCTGGTGCATGTATCGCGGTTGACCGCAATGGGTGAAATGGCATCCTCCATCGCCCATGAGATCAACCAGCCGCTCTCAGCCATTACCAACTACATGCGCGGCGCGAAGGCGCTGCTGGCGTCGGAGATGCCGGACACGACGCGAATCCGTGACGCGCTCGACCGGGCCGCGCAGCAAGCACTGCGGGCCGGCGATATCATCAAGCGCCTGCGCGAATTCGTCGCCAAGGGCGAAACACAACACTCCCTGGAAAGCCCGGCTACCTTGCTTGAAGAGGCTGTCGCGCTGGCGCTACTCGGCGCCAAGGAGCAGGGAGTCCGGATAACGATCCGCAGCGACCGTGACATGCCCTCGATCATCGTCGACAAGATCCAGATTCAGCAGGTCGTCCTCAACCTGGTTCGCAATGCGATCGAGGCGATGGCCTCCAGTCCGCGGCGCGAGTTGACCGTCGGCGTCACGAAGACTAACGGTGTTGCGACGTTCAGCATTGCCGACACCGGTCCGGGGATCAGCCCTGACATTGCCGACCGCCTGTTTCAGCCCTTTGTCACGACCAAGGAGCATGGCATGGGCGTCGGCCTCTCGATCTGCCGCACAATCATTGAATCCCATGGTGGGCGCATCAACGTGACGCCGAACATTGGTGGCGGCACGATTTTTCAGTTCATCCTCCCGTTCGCGGAGGACGGAGAAGAAACATGACTACGCGGCGCACAATTCTCGTGATCGACGATGATCCCGCCGTACGGGATTCCCTGGCCTTCCTTCTCGACGTCAACGGCTTCGCGGTGACGACCTATGAGACGGCAACCGCATTTCTTGATCATTTCGCCCGCAATGCGGCCGACTGCATCGTATCCGATATCCGCATGCCGGGCATGAGCGGTCTCGATCTGGTCCGCAAACTCAAGGCGGATGCGGTAGCATGTCCTGTCATCCTGATGACTGGCCATGGTGATGTTGCACTCGCGGTCGAGGCGATGAAGGCCGGGGCGGTCGACTTCATCGAAAAGCCGTTCGAGGACGAGGCGCTTTTGCGCGCAATCGGCGAAGCCTTGAAGACCCAGTCGTCAGCACCGGCCGACGGTACGGTCAGGCGGGAAGCCGAAGCCCGCCTGGTGGATCTCTCGCCACGCGAACGCGACGTGCTCCGGGGACTGGTAGCAGGCAAGATCAACAAGGTCATCGCCCACGACCTCGGCATCAGCCCGCGGACGGTTGAAGTCTATCGCGCCAACCTGATGGCCAAGACTAGCGTACGCAGCATGTCGGAACTGATGCGGATCGCGATCGCTGCCGGGCTCTAGCGCGCCGCTGCCTTAGCTTCAATGAAATCCCCCATCGGAATTCTGCAGCGGGCTGCATTGTTTCACGTGGCTGAACGATGACAACTGCGACCAATTCGGCCTATCGAAAATCCGATGAAGGCATCAGCGCCAGTGATCATCACTGATCATTAGCGGCGTGAGTTGGCTCTAATCATCGACCGACGCTGCGGATGCGATTGTGCGACCGCAAGCCGCTCGAGCAGCGGGTCGTTCTACCTCTACGCAGATGATGTAGATCAAAACATCTGTCGCCGCGCCCTGCTTTGATGCGCAGCAAAGCCGAAGCCAAGACAGCATCGTCCGGCCGATGAGTTTGAGGGAAACGTCGATGGCTGAGATCACACATTTCATTGCCCTGTCTTACGACCGGACCGATGGCGAGCTCGTTCCCGGCCGGCAGTCCAAATGCGCCAGCCCAGCCGCGGCCATAGAGCACGCCAAGCATTTATGGAAGACGTTCGGCCACGCTGGCGCTGCAGCGATCGTCCGCACCGGCCATCCGGAGACGAAAACCACCGTGTTGAGAACATATGGCATGGTGCCAAACGATCTAAAGCAGGAACCGCCACCTGCTCCCCCTTTCCAGTAAAGACCGATCCGCGACTTTTTCGGTGTTGGGGCGCCGACAGGAACACTAACCACCGGAGCCGCATTGCCACGCATCTTTGAGCTGGCTCAAGCCATTCCCGTCATATTCGCCTTCTAACGTGGAACCGACGGGCCAGCATCTGGGTCACCCCCGACTCCTGGGAGAGCGACATGCAATCTGCGACCATTCCAGACCAGCAAGCACGCGCGGCCGATCTAGAGCTGCTCGATCGCTATTGGCGAGCCGCCAATTATCTGTCTGTTGGACAGATCTATCTGCTTGCGAATCCGCTTCTGAGAGAACCGCTGAAGCCCGAGCACATCAAACCGCGGCTGCTCGGACATTGGGGCACTACGCCGGGGCTCAACTTCATCTATGCTCACCTCAATCGCGCAATTCGCGCCTCCGACCTCAACGTCATCTATGTTTGCGGTCCCGGCCACGGCGGTCCCGGCATGGTCGCGAACACCTACCTCGAGGGCACTTACACGGAAATTTATCCGGAAGTGACGCGCGACGCCGATGGCTTGCGAAAGCTGTTCCGCCAGTTCTCCTTCCCCGGCGGCATTCCAAGCCACGCCGCGCCGGAAACGCCCGGCTCGATCCACGAAGGCGGCGAGCTGGGCTATGCGCTGGTGCACGCATATGGCGCAGTGCTCGACAACCCCGATTTGATCGCCGTTTGCGTGGTCGGCGACGGCGAGGCCGAGACCGGCCCGCTCGCGGCGTCCTGGCATTCCAACAAGTTCTTGAACCCGGTGCATGACGGCGCAGTGCTGCCAATCCTGCACCTCAACGGTTACAAGATTGCCAATCCCACCGTGCTGGGGCGAATGGATGAAGAGGAAATCGGTAGCCTCTTCACCGGCTACGGCTACGAGCCGATGTTCGTCGAAGGCAACGATCCGCATGCCATGCATCGGTTGATGGCCGGCACGCTCGACACCGCGCTCGGCAGCATCGGCGCGATCCAGCAAGCCGCGCGCCAGCAGACCGGTGGCCTCAAGCGGCCGCGATGGCCGATGATCGTGCTGCGCAGCCCGAAGGGCTGGACGGGACCGAAGGAGGTCGACGGGCTGAAGGTCGAAGGCTTCTGGCGTGCACATCAGGTGCCGATCGCCAACCCGCGCGGCAACCCCGAGCACCTGAGGCTGCTCGAGCATTGGATGCGGAGCTACGAGCCGGAAAAGTTGTTCGATTCAAGTGGGCGGCTCGCACCTG
>NZ_VKHP01000174.1 GCF_010811875.1 Bradyrhizobium uaiense | reverse complement strand
TTCGCCTCGGCCTTGGCGAGGTTGAAGCCTTCGGCGACCTCTCCCTTCGAATGCGCGATGCGCATGCCCTTGCCGCCGCCGCCGGCGGAGGCCTTGATCATCACGGGGTAGCCGATCTCGTCGGCGATCTGGACCGCGTGCTTGTCGTCCTCGATCACGCCGAGGTGGCCCGGCACGGTCGAGACCTTCGCCTTCGCAGCCGCCTTCTTGGATTCGATCTTGTCGCCCATCGCAGCGATCGCGCCGGGGTTCGGACCGATGAAGACGATGCCGGCGGCTTCCAGCGCGCGCGGAAACGCCTCGCGCTCGGACAGGAAGCCGTAGCCGGGATGCACCGCCTGCGCGCCGGTCTTGCGGCAGGCCTCGACGATCTTGTCGATCAGAAGATAGCTCTCGGCCGCGGCGGGCGGCCCGATCAGCACGGCTTCGTCGGCCATCTCGACATGCAGCGCGTCGCGGTCGGCCTCGGAGTAGACGGCAACCGTCTCAATCCCCATACGGCGCGCAGTCTTGATGACCCGGCAGGCGATCTCGCCGCGGTTGGCGATCAGGATTCGTTTGAACATGCTCTTCTTGCTTGGGCTTCTTGGACTTGGCTTCTTGGACTTGGGCTTTTGGCAGGATTCCTCCCCGCGCAATCCGGCACGGGCCACTCCGTTGGTACAGCAAATTACCCCGGAGGCAACGGTCTAATGCAGACCCTGCCCCCGTGCCTGGCCAATGCTCGGTCAGTCCTTGGCGGTAGCCGAGGGAGATTTCAACCCGAATAGGTCTTGAAGCGGCCGCGGGAATGGGCCTTCGCAACGGCCTTCATCAGCTCGCTGACCTCATTCTCCAGAAATTCATTGGCCACGATCAGCGCCCGGATGGTTGCGCGTAGATTCCCGCCGCAAGTGGAAATCGCCTGATCGACAGCCGCTTCCAGCCCGTCATCGTCGTCAGATTCGGGCCGTGCAGACATCATGATGTATCCGGGATTCAGGTGGTGCATCATGTTCCTATTTTGTTCTCATCAAGTCAATTCGGATCTTTGATCGGACACCATCTCCCGCGCCGCCCTTTTCTTCCGTCGCCAGCGCGCCAGGCATTGCAGGGTCCAGATGCCGGTGACGACCTCGACGAGGATGTTGACGATGAACTCAGCCATGCCCGCGTCCCTTCAATGGCAATGTCCGGCCGTTCTACGCCGCGGAATGCCGATTGGGATGTGACGGCGCGCACGCACCTCTCGCGAACAGTCGTTGGTTGGATCGTACCTGCCTGTGCTAGAAGTCCGGCTGCCCGCCAAATATCTGAAGTGAGAAAATGCGGTTTCGAAATCCCGTCATCACGACGCTTCTCCTGACATGCCTGTCCGCGAGCCCTGTCCTGTCTGCGACCGCAGCCTTGGCTGCGACCGCTGGCCCCTCCGCCACGGCGGTCATCAAGGACGCCGGCACCGTTCAGCTCGGCAACACGACCTATCGGCTCGACGGCATCGACGCGCCGGCGGTCGACCAGCTCTGCATCGACGAGCATGCCGACGTCTGGACCTGCGGGATCGAAGCGCGCGACCAGCTGACCAAGCTGATCGGCGGCAAGCCAATTCACTGCGACGATATCGGTGTCGATCCGACCTTCAAGAAGCGCCGCCTCGGCGTCTGCAAGATCGAGGGTGACCCGACCAGCCTCAGCCAGGTGCTGGTCCAGAAGGGCTACGCCCTCAATGTGGAGGGATCGGCCACTGGCCGATTCAAGCCGGATGAGGCCACCGCCAAAGACAACCGTGCCGGGTTGTGGAAAGGCTGCTTCGTGGCGCCGCGCGATTTTCGCAACGCCAAGAAGGATGGCGCCCTGCTCGGCAACGCTTGCCCGGCCGACCGCGACACGCAGATCCGCGATGCACTCTTTCCCGGCGACCTGCCGATGCCGGCAAGCTGCAACATCAAGGGCAAGTACGCCGTGCGCGCCCGCGTCACCGGCAATGTCGGCATCTATCATTTGCAGGCGTGCCGCAGTTACCCGGGTCTCGGCAATCCGGATCGCTGGTTCTGCTCCGAGGAGGATGCGCAGGCCGCCGGGTTCCGCCGGGCGTATAATTGCCGTCCGCCCAAGAACAAGTAATGCGCAAGTGAAGAACAGGTGAAGTGCGAGTAATCGCACCAAATCACACTGGCAAAGCCGCCTCGTCCTGTGTGACACTGCGCCTAGAGGTTGCCGGCGCGTATGACCCCTCCCGATCCCTCTGATGTGCTTCCCGAAGCTGCGGCAGCCGAACGGCTGCGGCAGCACCTTGAGGAGATCGCACGCGAGCGCGATCGTGCCCATCGCGAACTCCAGGAGCGCGAGGCCGAGCTGGCGCGGATCCAGCGCATCGCGCGGGTCGGCGGGCTCGAGATCGACTTCCGCGACGGCGTGCGCAACCGCCGCTCTCCCGAATATCTGCTGGTCCACGGCCTGCCGCCCGAAGAGGTCAACGAGACCTATGAGAACTGGGTCGCGCGCATCCATCCCGATGATCGCGAGCGAACGATCCAGCACCTGTTCGGCGTGCTCAAGGCCGGCGGCGAGGATTATACGGCCGAATACCGCATCATCCGCCCGAACGACGGCGAGAGCCGCTGGATCCGCGTCGTCGCCAAGATCGAGCGCGACCGCGGCGGCCGCGCGCTGCGGCTGGTCGGCGCCGATCTCGACGTCACCGACCAGATGCTGGCGCAGGAAACCCTGCGCGAGAGCGAGGAGCGCTTCCGCCTGATCGCAGACAGCGCGCCGGTGCCGATCTGGGTGACCAAGCTCGACCGTACCCGCTCGTTCGCCAACCAGGCCTATCTCGATTTCCTCGGGCTGCCGTTCGAGGAAGCGGTCGTGTTCGACTGGCGCAAGGCGCTGCATCCGGACGACCTGCCGAAAATCCTGCAGGAGCAGATCACCGGCGAGCTCTCGCTGAAGCCGTTCGTGCTCGAGGCGCGCTATCGCAACGCGACCGGCGATTGGCGCTGGCTGCGTTCGGAGTCGCAGCCGCGCTGGGATCCGAACGGCAAGCATATCGGCTTCATCGGCGTCGCCCACGACATCACGGCGGCCAAGGAAGCCGAGATCGAGCTGCGCAAGCTCAACGAGTCGCTGGAGCGGCGCATCCTGGAGCGCACCGCGCAGCTCGAATCCCGTGAAGCCCAGACCCGCGCGATCCTGGAAACCAGCCATCAATATCAGATGCTGCTCAACCGCGATGGCGACCTGCTCTACACCAACCAGACCGCGCTGGCCGGAATTCGCGCCGATGCCGCCGATGTCGTCGGCAAGCCGTTCTGGGACACGCCGTGGTTCGCCGCGACCGATGGCATGCCGCGCGTGATCCAGAATGCCTTTACGACTGCCATGCGTGGCGAAGAGGTCAAGATCGAGCTGCAACTGCAGCTGCCGATCGGCGAGCGCTATTTCGACTTCGCGATGCGGCCGCTGCAGGATCAGCACGGCACCATCGTCGGCGCGGTGCCGGAGGCTGTCGACATCACCGAACGGCGCCGCGGCGAGGAAGCGCTGCGACAATCGCAGAAGATGGAAGCGGTCGGCCAGCTCACCGGCGGCGTCGCGCATGACTTCAACAATCTGCTCACCATCATTCGCTCCGCGACCGACTTCCTGCGCCGCCGCGAGCTGCCGGACGAACGCCGCCGCCGCTACATCGACGCGATCTCCGAGACCGTTGAGCGGGCCTCCAAGCTCACCGCGCAATTGTTGGCATTTGCGCGCCGGCAACCGCTCAATCCCGAAGTGTTTAATGTCGGGACCCAGGTTGATAGCGTGACGCAGCTGATCCGCCCGCTGGTCGGCGCACGGATTCACATCGAAGTCAGGATCGAGGATCCCGACTGTTTCGCGATCGCCGATATCGGCCAATTCGAAACCGCGATGATCAACCTTGCCGTCAACGGCCGCGACGCCATGAACGGCGAAGGCCAGCTGACGATCGGCGTCAGGAAGGTCAAGCACATCCCCGCCCTGCGGGCGCAGGCCTCACGCAGCGGCGACTTCGTCACGGTCTCGATCCAGGATACCGGCACCGGCATCTCGCCGGAAAATCTCGACGCGATCTTCGAGCCGTTCTTCACGACCAAGGAGGTCGGCAAGGGCACCGGCCTCGGATTGAGTCAGGCCTTCGGCTTCGTCAAGCAATCCGATGGCGACATCGAGGTCACCTCTACGCCCGGGCACGGCGCGACCTTCACCATCTATCTGCCGCAGGCGATGCGTCCAGCAGATATCAAGATCGCGACCAACGCGGGCACCGAGCAAACCTCGATCGGCCGCGGCTATCGTGTCCTCGTGGTGGAGGACAATGACGACGTCGGCCAGTTCTCCACCGAGCTGCTCGAGGATCTCGGCTACTCGGTCAAGCGCGCGGCCAATGCCAATGCGGCGCTCTCGATCCTCTCGGAGAACGAGTTCGCCGCCGACCTCGTGTTCTCCGACGTGATCATGCCCGGCATGAACGGCGTCGAGCTCGCCGGCGTGATCCGCGATCGCTTTCCCGGCCTGCCGGTGGTGCTGACCAGCGGCTACAGCAACGTGCTCGCCGAGAACGCGCATAGCGGCTTCGAGCTGATCCAGAAGCCCTATTCGGTCGAGGCGCTGTCGCGCACGCTGCGCAAGGCGATCGCCGAGCAGCGGGCGACCGCTCCGAAGTCCTGACCGCGCGTCCGGCGCGCCCTACTCGATCACCACATGCGCGACGCCGAGCTGCAGGATGCCGAGTGCCCGGGCCGCCGTGGTCGAGACGTCGATGATCCGTCCGCGAATGAACGGGCCGCGGTCGTTGACCCGGCAGCGGATGGACTTCCCGCGATAGGATACGGTGACCATGCTGCCGAACGCCCGCCTGCGATGCGCGCAGGTCATCTCGCCGCTCCTGCCGATGCCGTGATAGTAGGACGCAAGGCCACTCTCTGCGTTTGCCATGGACGAGGCAAACAGCAGCATGGCCGCGGACGTGACTGCGGTTTTCATTGATTGCCTGCCGGTCGAGCCCCGCAAGGGAACGCGGTTCCACGATTTGGGTTCCGCGTCCTTCGCATGTCAGGTCGATTTTTTGGAACTTTTCGGCAGGATGCGCCGCGTCAACCGGCAACCGGGTCGATCAGGGCAATCCCGAGCTCGGGCCGCCTCCGGCGGCGCAGATTGGTTGGCGCTTCCGTCACCACAACCTCCAGTGTCGGACGTACGATGCCGGCAAGCAGATGGCCACCGCGCGTCGAGCCGTCAGACAGCCCGAGCACGATATGGACATGCAGGCTGGCCTTGCCGTCGTCGCCGACTGCGATATCGCCGATAGCGCACAACACCTCGCACTGCTCGTCGATCTCGATCTTGCGGTAGCTCTTCGACGCAAAATCGAACCAGCCGACCGTCGCGCGCTCGAACGCGCCGATCGCGGTGAGCGATGCCGCCGTCAGCCCCGCATCATTGGCGAACTTCGTCAGCGCGCCGAAGGCCTCCTCGCCGCTATCCAGCACGACGACGTGAACCTGCGCGCTGGGCGCATCGGATACGAGCTTGCTCTTCATGGACCGCCTCACATCTCGGGAGCTTTCGCTCTCAATCGAGGGCGCCGCGGATTGTTCCTGACGGGCCGGACCAGTGAGCGCTCAGGCGGCGTCCTCGACACCATCAGCCGCGAGCAGTGTCCGGACGTCCTGCGCAGGAACCGGCTTGCTGAACAAGTAGCCCTGCATCTGTGTGCAGCCGAGCATCTGCACGGTGTCGCGCTGCTGATCGGTCTCGACGCCTTCCGCGGTCGTGATCATGTTGCGGTCGGCGGCGATCGAGACCACCGCGCGGATAATCGAGGCCGAGCCCGAGTTTCGGGTCACTTCCTTGACGAAGCTGCGGTCGATCTTGATCTTGTCGAACGGGAAGCGCTGCAGATATTGCAGCGACGAGTAGCCGGTGCCGAAATCGTCGAGCGCGATGTGGACGCCGAGCTCGCGCAGCTGGCCGAGCGTGACCAGTGCCGCATCGTCATCGGCGATCAGCACGGCTTCGGTGATCTCGAGCTCGAGCCTGCGCGGGTCGAGCCCGCTATCGGCAAGCGCATTCGCAACCTTCAGCGCCAGCGTCTCCGACTTGAACTGGATCGGGGAGACGTTGACCGCAAGGCGCACATGCGCCGGCCAGGTCGCCGCCTCGATACAGGCGGTGCGCAACACCCACTGCCCGATCTCCTCGATCAGCCCGGTTTCCTCGGCAACCGGCACGAACTCCGCCGGTGAGATCATCCCGCGCACCGGATGCCGCCAGCGCAGCAGCGCCTCGCAGCCGGTCACCTCGTCGCTGCGCAGATCGACCAGTGGCTGATAGTGCAATTCGAAACGGCCCTCGGCCAACGCGCTTCGCAGATCGGCTTCCAGCGCGCGGCGCAGGTTCGCCTGCTTCTCCATCGCGGGGTCGAAGAAGCGATAGGTCCTGCGGCCGGCGGCCTTTGCCGCGTACATCGCGAGGTCGGCGCATTTGAGCAGGCCGAACAGGTCGGCGCCGTGGCGCGGGGCGATCGCAATGCCGATGCTGGCATCGCTCGACAACCAATGGCCGAGGCAGTCGAACGGCGTGCGCAACGACTGATAGACGCGCGCCACAAGATCGCTGACGTCGTCGTCCGAGGTGACGTCGTGCTGGACGATCGCGAACTCGTCGCCGCCGAGGCGCGCGATGAAGTCGTTCGATCCGACCGACTGCCGCAGCTTCTCGGCCACGCGGCGCAGGAATTCGTCGCCGATCGGATGGCCGAGCGTGTCGTTGATCCGCTTGAACTCGTCGATATCGATATAGTGGATCGCGAACTCGCGGACGACGGCTTCGCGCAACAGCTCTTCCGCGTGGCGCTGGAACAGCGTCCGGTTCGGCAGATTGGTCAGGGCATCGTAATGCGCAAGATACTCGATCCGCGCCTGTGCCCGCCGCCCGTCGGTGACGTCCTCGAGCGTCGTGGCCCAGCCGCCGTCCGGCGCGCGCTTGTAGATCAGGCGGATGCTGCGGCCGTCGGGCGTCAGGATCAACGAGTCCCGGACCTGATCACCCCTGGGATCGGTGAAGCGGACGCAGTAGTCATCGACATCGCCGACGAACGAGCCGAGCGCCTGACGATGCAGGATCAGGTCGCGCAGATGACATCCGGGTTTGACGATGTCGGGCGACAGGGCGAACATGTCGATATATTGCTGATTGCAGATCACGAGCCGCGCCGAGGCGTCGAACAGCAGCAGCCCCTGCGTCATGGTGTTGATGGCGGTGTCGAGGTGCTGGCTCTTCTCGGACAGCCGGCGCTGCGCCGCATCGTGCTGCCGCTGCAACTGGCGGACGATCAGGAAGATCGTCATGACGACGATCAGCACCGCGAGCACCGCGGCGCAGAATTGCAGCTTGGTCTGGGCGCGCCAGTCCTCCAGCGCGCTGGAGGTCTTCGTGGTGGCGAGGATCAGGATCGGAAAGTGCGACAGCGACCTGACCGCGCCGACATTTTCCTCGCCGCCGGCGCCGATGAACCGCCCGGACGTGTTGCCGCCGAGGCCGATGATCTTCCGGAACAGCGACTGGTCGGTGATGTTGCTGCCGACCACGCTCGCATCCTGCGGATAGCGCGCGATGATCGTGCCATCACGGTGGATCATCGAAATCACGGTGTCACCGTTCAGCGCCAGGGAGGCCACGAAATCCTCGAAATGGCTGGGCTCGACGCCGCGGCTCGCAAAGCCGATGATCTCGCCGTTGCGCCCGGTGATCTTGCGGGCAAAGACCGTGGTCCAGTTGCCGGTCACCTTGCTCATCGCGGGCTCGACGATCACGGGCGATGTCGGCCGCCCCGACGTGAACTCCTGGAAGTAGCGCCGGTCCGCGATGCTGACGTCAGGCACCGGCCACATCTCGGACGAGTTGATCAGCCATCCCTTGGCATTGAACAGATTAAGCCCGCCGACGTGCGGCAGTGCCGCCAGCCGCCTGCGCAGCATCTCGTGCGCGCTCAGGAGCGACATGTTCTTTTCGAACTGATCGGCGGTCTCGACCTGCTCCGATCGCAGATAATTCAAGATGTCGTCGTGGACATGCTGGAGGTCGCTAAGCTGCTGGTCGAAATGCCGCGACAGCAGGAGCGCGGTGTTGTTGAGCTCACGCTCCGACACCTCCAGCGCGCGTTCGCGAAACTGCAGCGCGAGGTAACCGGTGCCAAGCGTGATGGCGAGGACCAGCAGCGCGGCGCTCAGGACGAGCCACTGAATGGCGCCCATCCTGGTGACGCGCAACATACCTTTGATCGACAGCCGCCGGTGTTCCGGCATCAGACTGTTCGTTGAGACAACCGACATTTTCCTGCCCCTGTGGGTGCCTTGCTACGGGAACACAACCCAAGGGGTCGTTAGGAAAATCAGTTATCGGGGGGTTAAGTTGAACGCATACCCGAACGCGACGCGCACGAAAATCGTCAGGAGGCGACCTTACTCGGCGCCGCCGCGGTCGCTTCCTTCAGACTGCACTCGATCAACGCGCCATCGATGGTGAATTTCGAGAACGGTGAGAACGGCGTCACGGCCTTGAGCGCAGCAAAGAATTGCGAGTCGCCCGGAGACTTCAGGAGAAACCGGATGTGATTGGCCGACAGCGCATCACGCGACAGCCAGACGACGCCGGAGAACAGCGCCACCAGCATTTGGGCGTAGTCGCCGGTGTCGGCGACGCCGAGATCGTAAATCGGAGACACATTGACGAAACGCGCGCTGAGAGCCGGCGCCGAATATCGGCTCATCAGGAGACGCCTGACCTGGCAGACCGCATGGACCCGTTCGCCGTCGGTCAGGTGATACAGCCCCTGGCTGTCGCCTTCCCTGGCGGTCAGCGCTTCGAAGGCACCGATGCCGCCGAAGGTGGCAATATCCTCGCCGACGCCTTCAGCGTCCTTCTTCCATTGTGCCTTGATATGACGCCAGGACCGCTCAGGATCCTTGAGTGGCAGAAGCCGCATGGTTAAGGGGCTGTTAACACGGAGGGGAGTCGTCGCTGAGATAATATGTCGCAGGCATTAAGCCTTTGCTTACAGCGGTAGCCGGTTGCGTCGGCATGACGGCTGCCCGGGCGACGTGTGGCCCGGATGAAGCGAGGCGCAGTCCGGGGGAGCAGTTTCAGCGGTTGGCGCGCTCCCGGATTACGCTTCGCTTCATCCGGGCTACAGGAACTTCGGCTCCCTGGCATTCATATGCGCGGGTGCCCGAGTTCACGGTCGGCAGCAAGCCGAAGCCTCGGCTGGTTCCGCCTGCGGCTGCGGCGCGCAACACGCGCTTTGCTTGCCGTCCTGCTTTTCGTGCGCGACGCGCGCGGTGCGCTCGCCGCTGCCGTCGCCATAGACGATGCTCTCACCCGTCGTATGGAACGTCTCCCACGCAATCCCTGCGGGATCGTCGATCCACGACTTCTCCGACTTGGCATAACAGCACACCGTCTGGCCCTGCTCGATCACCTCGCCGCCTGCCTTGCGCAGCCGATCATAGACCTCGCCGAGCTCTTCGGCGCTGTCCACCTGAATGCCGAGATGATCGAGGCCCGGCTCGCGGCCGCGGGTCGAGATCGCGAAGTTGACGCGGGGGTCGTCGAGCATCCATTTGGCATAGTCGGATTTAACAACTGTTGGCTCGGCGCCGAACAGCGCCGAATAGAAGCCGACCGATTGCGGGATGTCCTTGACGGCGACGTGAACATGCATGCGCTTCATGGGGCAGTCCTTTTCGGGCGGCGACGCTGGATGGATATTCCATCCCAAGCATGCTCAGATATCAACCGTGCTGAAACTGGAGTTCTGCTGCGGAATGGATGCGCTGACGCTGTTCGGCTTGTTTGCCGTCACCATGATGCTGGTCTGCTACGCAGCCGAAGATCGCAGCCCCTGGTTCATCCTGGCCTTTGCGGTCTCGTGCGCGCTGGGCTCCGGTTACGGTTTCCTGCAAGGCGCGTGGCCGTTCGGCCTGGTCGAGGCGGTCTGGGCCGTCGTCGCCGCGCGCCGGTGGTTGCTGCGCCGAGCCGCCGACAGTGTGTAACGTTATAGTATCCACGGCCAATCTGTCGCGGCGGCGAACTTGAATGCACGCGGCCACGGCGCTAAGTAGGCCCCGTGGCCATTTCGCGCAGCATGATTCAGTCTTCTTCTCACGCAACGGGACCGCGCCGCTGGCGCAGCTTGCTTGCGGGACTGATCTCGCTCGCGCTGGTGCTGTCGTTCTTCCACGGCTGGACCTTCGACGGCGATGACGATGCCGCTCCCGGCTTTGCGATCGCACAGTCGATCAACGACACCGGCGGCAAGGCTCCCGCGCATCCGGCCTCATTGCATGGCGATCACTGCCTGACGCACGTCGTCTCGGTCGCTCCGCAGGAGACCGCGTTCCCCATCGCCTATGCGCCGCATAGCTATGGCGACGGCAGCGTTCGGCTGCCCGCGTCGGCCGATCGCCTTTCTCCTTTCAAACCACCCCGCGCCTGATCCGGTCGATATGACCGGCTGTGTGCCGCTGCCATTGGGCAGCGCGCACGCTTCCGCACAGATTGATGTCGCAACAGCGCACGGCCTACGGCATGCGCTGCGGAGAGGCGTATATGAAACGGGTTATTCTATTTTTCGCGGGCGTGACCGCCGGCATTGCACTGGTGTTCCTGGCGGCCGGAGGGATCGGCTGGCCGGTCAAATTCCCGGCCACGACGCAGGAGGCCGCATCCGCCGACGCACCGCAGGCCGAGGCCAAGCATGAGGCGCCCGGCCATATCGAGCTGAGCGAAGACCAGGTTCGCGAAGCCGGCATCACGTTCGCGCAAGCCGGCGGCGGAATGCTGAAGCGGCATTTCCTCGCGCCGGGATCACTGATCCCCGACGCCGACCATATCGGCCGCGTCTCGGTGCGCGTGCTCGCGACCGTCACCGAACTGCGCAAGCGTCTCGGCGACGTCGTCGAGAAGGGCGAGATCGTCGCAGCGATCGAAAGCCGTGAGGTCGCCGACGCCAAGAGCGAATACCTCGCCGCGCGGCTCACCAACGATTTACAGCAGACCCTCTACGCGCGGCAGAAGACGCTGGTCGAGACCCGGATCGTGTCGGAGAACGAGTTCCTGCGCACGCGGCTGAGCGCGAACGACGCCCAGATCAAGCTCGACGGCGCGCGGCAGAAGCTGTTTGCGCTGGGTCTGTCGGACGGCGAAATCGCCGACCTGCCGAACCAGCCTCCGGAAAGCCTGCGGACGCAGTTCCTGCGCGCACCGATCAGCGGCCGGGTGTCCGAGCGGCGTGTCGATCTCGGCGGGTTGATCGGGCGCGAGGGCCAGGAAAGCGAGCTCTACGTCATCGTCAATCTCGACGACATCTGGGTCGATCTGGCGGTTTCGCCGGAAGACATCAGCGCGGTGCGCGAAGGCGTTTCGGTCAAGATCCGTGCCATCGGCACCGAGGATGAAGCGAGCGCCGGCGTGATCTTCGTCAGCCCCCTGCTCGACCGCGAAACCCGCAACGCCCGCGTGATCGCGACCATGCCCAACAAGGATCATCGCTGGAAGCCGGGCACCTTCGTCACCGCGGAGGTCCCACTGTCGGGTGCGCGGTCGTCCGTGATGGTCCCGAAGAAAGCGATCCAGACCATCAAGGGGACGCCGACCGTGTTCGTGCGTGATGCCGATGGCTTCGAGGCGCGGTCCGTGCGGACCGGCCGCGAGGACGACGACGATATCGAAATTGTCGCGGGCCTCGCCGCCGGTGAGACCATCGCGGTGCAAAACACCTTCACGCTGAAGGCCGAGGTCGAGAAGGACGAAGCGGAGCACGGCCATGATTGAGCGCATCATCGGTCTTGCGATCCAGCGGCGCTGGGTCGTCGTCACCCTGGCGGCGGTCCTGATGTTCATCGGCGGCCTTGCGCTGACCAGGCTGCCGATCGACGCCGTGCCCGACATCACCAACAAGCAGGTGCAGATCAACACCGTGGCCCCGGCGCTGTCGCCGGCGGAAATCGAGAAACAGATCACCTTCCCGATCGAAACGGCGCTCGCCGGAGCACCGGGGCTGGAGAGCACGCGCTCGCTCTCTCGTAACGGCTTCTCGCAGATCACGGCGGTGTTCAGCGAGGCCACCGATATCTATTTCGCCCGTCAGCAGGTCGGCGAGCGTCTGACCGAAGTCCGCGCCCGCCTGCCACAGGGTATCGAGCCGCGGATCGGGCCGACCTCGACCGGGCTTGGCGAAATCTACATGTGGACCGTCCATTACTCCGGCGAGAAGGTGCAGACCGACGGCGCGCCCGGCTTGCAAAGCGACGGCCGCTTCCTCACGGCCGACGGCCAGGTGCTGCAAAGCGAGGTCGAGAAGGACGCCTATTTGCGCACGGTGCAGGACTGGATCATCAAGCCGCAGATCAAGATGGTGCCGGGTGTCGCCGGCGTCGATTCGATCGGCGGCTACCTCAAGCAATACCAGGTCCATCCCGACGCGGCGAAGCTGATCGCGCTCGGTCTCACCTTCGCCGATGTCGCCAAGGCGATCGAAAGCAACAATGTCAGCCGCGGCGCGCGCTATATCGAGCGCAACGGTGAAGGATTCGTGGTGCGCTCCGGCGGCCGGCTCGAGAACATCGAAGAGCTCGGCGCCGTCGTCGTCACCACCCGCGGCGGCGTCCCGGTCCGGATCCGCGACCTCGCCACGCTCTCGATCGGTGGCGAAACCCGAACCGGCAGTGCCAGCGAGAACGGCCGCGAGGTCGTGGTCGGCACCGCCCTGATGCTGATCGGCGCCAACAGCCGCACGGTGTCGGCCGCAGTCGACGCCAGGCTGCGTGCGATCACGCCGTCCCTGCCGGCGGGCGTCAAGGTCGAGACCGTGCTGGACCGCACCCAGCTGGTCGATGCGACGATCGGCACCGTGGCGCGCAACCTCGCTGAAGGCGCACTGCTCGTGATCGCCGTGTTGTTCGTGCTGCTCGGCAATTTCCGGGCGGCGTTGATCACGGCGCTGGTGATCCCGATCGCCATGCTGATGACGGCGATCGGCATGTGGCAGGGCCGCATCAGCGCCAATCTGATGAGCCTCGGCGCACTGGATTTCGGCCTGATCGTCGACGGCGCCGTCATCATCACCGAGAACAGCCTGCGGCATCTCGCCGAGAAGCAGCACGCGCTCGGCCGCGTGCTGACGCGCGACGAGCGGCTGGCGACGGTGCGGGCGTCCGCCGTTGAAATGGTTCAACCGAGCCTCTACGGCCAGGCCATCATCCTGCTGGTCTATGTGCCGCTGCTCACCTTCACCGGCGTCGAAGGCAAGATGTTCGAGCCGATGGCGCTGACCGTGATCCTCGCGCTCGCCGCCGCCTTCGTGCTGTCGCTGACGCTGGTTCCCGCGCTGATCGCGATCGGCATCACCGGCCGCGTGCAGGAGAAGGAAAACTGGCTCGTGGCCGCACTGAAGCGCGGGTACAGCCCGCTGCTCGGGCGCGCGGTGGCAACGCCGGTTCCCGTCATCGCAGTGGCGGTCGTGCTGTTCGCGACCGCGCTGTTCGGATTCTTCCGTCTCGGCCAGGAGTTCATCCCCTCGCTCGACGAGAAGAACATCGCGATGCACGCGCTCAGAATTCCGAGCACGGCGCTGTCGCAGTCGCAGGCGATGCAGCTCTCGGTCGAGAAGGCCGTCAGCCGGTTCCCGCAGGTGTCGTTCGTGTTCTCCAAGACCGGCACCGCGGAGGTGGCGAGCGACCCGATGCCGCCGAACGCATCCGACACCTTCATCATCCTGAAGCCGCGCGAGCAGTGGCCGGATCCATCCCTGACCAAGGAGCAGTTGATCGAGGACATCTCGAAAGCGGTCGGCCGGCTGCCCGGCAACGTCTATGAATTCACCCAGCCGATCCAGATGCGCTTCAACGAACTGCTCGCCGGCGTCCGCGGCGACATCGCAGTCAAGGTGTTCGGCGACGAGTTCGAGCCGATGCAGAAGTCCGCCAACCAGATTGCTGCCGCGCTGCGCAGCGTGCGCGGTGCGACCGACGTCAAGGTCGAACAGGCCGGCGGTCTGCCTGTGCTCGAGATCAAGGTCGACAAGGCGGCGATCGCCCGCCGCGGCTTGAGCGTCTCCGCGGTCCAGGACGTGATCGGTGCCGCGGTCGGCGGCCAGGATGCCGGCGTCGTGTACGAGGGCGATCGCAGCTTCGACATCGTGGTACGGTTGCCGGAGAGCGTGCGCTCCGATCTCGAGGCGTTGAGCAACCTGCCCGTCGCGTTGCCGAAGGCGACGCCGAGCTCGCCGGTTCAGAGCCTGCCGCTCAACCGCGTCGCCCAGTTCTCCTTCACCGAAGGTCCGAACCAGATCAGCCGCGAGAACGGCAAGCGCCGCATCGTGGTGACCGCCAATGTCCGCGGCCGCGACCTCGGCTCGGTGGTCGAGGAAGCACAGACGAAAGTCGCGCAATCGGTGCAGCTGCCGCCCGGCTACTGGATGACCTGGGGCGGACAGTCCGAGAATCTCGCGGCCGCGCGCCAGCGCCTCGCCGTCGTGGTGCCGGCCTGCTTTGCGATGATCTTCCTGTTGCTGCTGGCGGCGATGGGCTCGGCGCGCGATGCGCTCTTGGTGTTCAGCGCGGTGCCGCTGGCGCTCACCGGCGGCATCGCGGCGCTGTGGCTGCGCGGCATGCCGTTCTCGATCTCGGCGGCGGTCGGCTTCATCGCGCTGTCGGGTGTTGCGGTACTCAACGGGCTCGTGATGCTGAGCTTCGTCCGGCAGTTGCGCGAGCAAGGGGTGCCGATGCGCGACGCCATCGAGCAAGGCGCCCTCACCCGCTTCCGGCCCGTGGTGATGACCGCGCTGGTGGCCTCGCTCGGCTTCGTGCCGATGGCATTCGCCACCGGCACCGGTGCCGAGGTGCAGAAGCCGCTCGCGACCGTCGTGATCGGCGGCCTGATCAGCGCGACCCTGCTGACGCTCGCCGTGCTGCCCGCGCTCTATGCACGGTACGGGCATGCCGGCAGCGCTGCGGAGAATGAGAGAACTGCGATTCAGCCCGCGGAATGACGGGGTGTTGACCGGCCGTCGCCGGGAAAATTTCGTCCGTTACAGCGCCGAACAGGCGCTGTAACATTTCTGTCATATGGCAAAACTAAACGAAGGCAGCGGCGGGCTGCCGCGGGGTTTCATCAGGGGGAATAGCAAAATGCGTCGTGCCATTACATTGTTGTCCGCGAGCATGATCGCGCTTTCAGCCGGCGCCGCTTCCGCGCAAAATGCAAAACCCCGTAACCTCATCCTGTTCGTCCCCGACGGCCTGCGCGGCGGCATCGTGACGCCGGAGACGGCACCTGCGATGGCCGATATCCGCGACAAGGGCGTCCACTTCAAGAACTCGCATTCGCTGTTCCCGACCTTCACGATGGCGAACAGCTCGGCGCTGTCGACCGGCCATTATCTCGGCGACACCGGCACCTTCTCCAACACGATCTATACCGGCTACACCTCGGTGCCCGCCGGTGACACCGTGGTGCCGTTCATCGAGAACGACGCCGTGCTCGCCGACATCGACGATCATTTCAACGGCGACTACCTCAACGAGGAGACGCTGTTGAAGATGGCCCGCAGCCAGGGTTTCAGCACCGCCGCCATCGGCAAGCTCGGCCCGACCCTGCTGTTCGACCACACCGATCGCGGCAAGAACACGATCGTGGTCGACGATTCCACCGGCGGCAAGGCCGGCGTGCCGCTCTCCGACGAGATGAAGGACGCGCTGACCAAGGCCGGCCTGCCGCTCGCCACCCCGAGCCGCGGCGACAACGCCAAGGCGGGCGATGCCAAGACGCCCGGCACCACGGCCGCCAACGTCGCGCAGCAGGCCTACATGGCCGATGTCGCGACCAAGGTCGTGCTGCCGATGTTCAAGGCGCGCAACAAGCCGTTCGTGCTGGTGTTCTGGTCGCGCGATCCGGACGGCAGCCAGCACAACACCGGCGACAGTCTCAACACCATCACCCCCGGCATCAATGGTCCGACCTCGATGGCCGGCATCAAGAACGCCGACAATAACCTCGCCCAGCTCCGCAAGGCGCTCGACGAGCTCGGGCTGTCCGCCAACACCAACATCATGATCTCCTCCGACCACGGCTTCTCGACGATCTCGAAGGAGAGCAAGACCGGCCCCTCGGCAAAGATCGCCTATGACGACACGCCGAAGGATTTCCTGCCGATGGGCTTCCTGGCGATCGATCTCGCCAAGGCGCTGAACCTGCCGCTGTTCGACCCCAACGACAAGAACGCCAAGGTCGCCGACAACGCCCACCCGAAGGCCGGCAACGGCGTGCTCGGCCAGGACCCCACCAAGCCTGACGTCGTGATCGCGACCAATGGCGGCTCGGACCTGATCTATCTGCCGAACCGCGACAAGAAGCTCGCCGACCGCGTCATCAAGGCGCTGCTCGAGCAGGACTATGTCAGCGGCCTCTTTGTCGACGACAAGCTCGGCAACTTCCCCGGCACGCTGCCGATGTCGAACCTCAATCTGAAGGGCAAGGCGGTGACGCCGAACCCGTCGATCGTGGTCAACTTCCGCTCCTGGTCGAGCGGCTGCCCGATCCCGACCAACTGCTCCGTGCAGATCGCCGACACCGTGCTGCGCCAGGGCCAGGGCATGCATGGCAGCTTCAGCCGCGGCGACACCTACAACTTCACCGCGGCGATCGGCCCCGACTTCAAGAGCGGCTATGTCGATCCACTGCCGGTCAGCAACGCCGATGTCGGCATGACTGCGGCCCAGCTGCTCGGCCTGCGCGCGCCGAACAATGGCGGGTTGATCGGCCGGGTGATGTCGGAGGCGCTGCCGAACGGCATCGTGCCGAAGATGGCCGAGGGCACCATCATGTCGAAGAAGCCGTCAGCCAATGGCCTGCGCACCGTGCTGAAATTCCAGCGCGTGCTCTCGACCCGCTATTTCGACGTTGCCGGATTCCCGGGGCGGACGCTCGGACTCGAGGAGACCGACGGCAAACAGAAAACGGCGGGGAAGTGACCCCCGCCGCTCTCGCTTGAAGCCGTTTCGTTCGGGACGATGCCTGCATCGTCCCGGACGGTCACATCATCCCGATGTCGAACACGTTCGGCAGCTGGGTCGCGAGCGGCAACGCGGCCGCGCCGACCAGCGTCGCCACCATCGCCGCCAGCGCACGCCCGGTGCGGCGCTGACCGCGCATCCGGCCCGCGATCCACTCCAGAACCTTGGTGTCGATCTTGGTTCCCTGCGTCGGTGCCCAGCGATCAATCTCGGTGTCCGCCGACAGCGCCACCGTGCGCGGCGGCACCGGCAGGCCGGACTCGGACGCGGCATGATGGGCGATCGCCTTGGCGAGCAGATCGTCGAACCGGCCGCCATCGCTGCGCTCGGCAGCAGCCTCGTTGATCGCGAAGAGCGCCTCGATCTCGGCCCGGCTGACCGGCTGATGCTCGACCGCGGCCGCCGTCAGGATGCGCGCGCACCAGGCAGCGTCATCGGCATCGAGTGACCGGGAGAAATGGATACGGCCCTTGGTGGTGGGGCCTTCGCCGGTGATGACGCCGTCGCGGACGATGGTCAGCGCATGGGCGGCGGTCTTGCGGCAGGACGGATGCAACGCACCGCTGAGAGCCTCAGCGGTCTTGGTACTTGGGGTAGACATTGTGGGAGCTTTCAATTCCTATCTCAGGCCAGCTTTTCCATGCGGGCGTAAACGAGTGGTTAATGATTCGGAACTTGGGTTCCGAGATTTTTAGATGGTTGCTATTTGGTCGCTTTGGAAGCTGTCACGGTTCAGTCCTATAGCAGCCGGGGCAGGCGTCATGACGGCGATAAGCGGCTTTATCTGGGCATTTCCAAGCTTTTGTGCCGCAGCTGATATTTCGTCGCAGGGGTTTGGATCAAAACAAGTTGCTTGGAATTCCAGCCTCAAGGAGAAATGTTTCACCTTTTTTCAGAACCCGTTCACTTAAGCCTTTCCACGTCCTATACTGGAACAGACCACCTCAAATATAAATTTAGATGAAACATCAATGAGATGAGGTAAAATCATGGCACTTCAGATTGGCGCCGTCGCCCCCGACTTCGAAGCCGAGACCACCGAAGGGAAGATCAAGTTCCACGATTGGATCGGCAGCAGCTGGGCGCTCTTGTTCTCCCATCCCAAGGACTTCACCCCGGTCTGCACCACCGAGCTCGGCACGCTCGCCCGCCTGAAGCCTGAATTCGACCAGCGCGGCGTCAAGCTGATGGGCCTGTCGGTCGACCCGGTGGACCGCCACGCCAAATGGTCCGAGGACATCAAGGAGACCCAGGGCGCCGCCCCGAACTATCCGATGATCGGCGACACCGACTACAACGTGTCGAAGCTCTACGACATGCTGCCCGCATCGACCTCGGGCGATCCCCTCACGCGTACGCCGGCTGACAACCAGACCGTCCGCAACGTCTTCATCATCGGCCCCGATAAGAAGATCAAGCTCGTGCTGGTCTACCCGATGACCACCGGCCGGAACTTCCAGGAGATCCTGCGCGTCATCGACTCGCTGCAACTCACCGCCAAGCATCGCGTCGCCACCCCCGCCGACTGGAAGCAGGGCGAGGACGTGATCATCGCGGGCTCGGTCAACAACGATGAGGCCAAGACGATCTATCCGCAGGGCTGGAAAGAGCCGAAGCCCTATATCCGCATCGTGCCGCAGCCGAAGTAACGGCCGGAACGCAGCGTCCGGGTGGCAAACGCACAGCCTGTTATCGTCTGGTTCCGCGACGATCTCCGCCTGTCGGATCACCCGGCCCTCCACGAAGCAGCCAGCCGTGGCGCGCCCGTGGTTGGCCTCTATGTCCGCGACGAACAAGGCCGTGCCCTGAAATCTCCAGCCGCGCGCCCCCTCGGGGGCGCGACGCGCTGGTGGTTGGCACAGTCACTGCGCGCGCTCAGCAATAGCTTTGAAGCGATTGGTGGAAGGCTCGTGCTGCGCACCGGACCAGCCGCGTCCGTGATCGCGGCGGTGGCGCGCGAAACCAATGCAGGCGCCGTGTTCTGGAACGACATCGCGCAGGCGCCGCATCAGGCGATTGCGGGAGACGTTGAATCCGCGCTCGCAAGTGACGGCGTGGACTCGGAAATTTTCCCCGGCGACCTGCTGGTCGAACCCAAGTCCATCCGCAACAAGGACAATCGCGGCCTCCGCGTCTTCACGCCATTCTGGCGGCGCGTGCAGGGCCTCGGCGATCCACCAAAGCCGTTGCCGGCGCCGAAGAGGCTCACATCCATCAGCGGCATCGCGAGCGAAGCCCTCGACGATTGGCAGCTCGAGCCGATCCGGCCGGATTGGGCCGGCGGCCTGCGCGAGACCTGGACGCCTGGCGAAGCCGCCGCGCAGGCGCGGCTTAAGGCGTTCCTCGGCGATGGTGTCCACGCCTATACCGACGACCGCGACCGCCCCGATCGCGACGGCACCTCGCGCCTGTCGCCGCATCTGCGCTTCGGCGAGATCAGCCCGCGCCAGCTCTGGCACGCCGCCCGCTTCGCAGCCGCCGAGCACCCGCGCTCTGCCGGCGACATCGACAAATTCCTCAGCGAGCTCGGCTGGCGCGAGTTCTGCCGTCATCTGCTGTTCGACGTCCCCGACCTCGCCGATCGGAATCTGCAGCAGCATTTCGACGCCTTTCCGTGGAAGCGCGACGCCCGCGCATTGAAGGCCTGGCAACGCAGCCTCACCGGCTATCCGATCGTCGATGCCGGGATGCGCGAGCTTTGGCACACCGGCGTGATGCACAACCGGGTGCGCATGGTGGTGGCCTCGTTCCTGGTCAAGCACTTGCTGATCGACTGGCGCGCCGGCGAGCAATGGTTCTGGGACACGCTGGTCGACGCCGATGCCGGCTCCAACCCGGCGAACTGGCAATGGGTTGCGGGCTCCGGCGCCGATGCCGCGCCCTATTTCCGCGTCTTCAACCCGATCCTGCAGGGCGAGAAGTTCGATCCCGACGGCGGCTATGTCCGGCGCTGGGTACCTGAACTCGCGCAGCTCTCCAACGACCTGATCCATCAGCCCTGGACCGCGACGCCGATCGAGCTCGCCAGCGCCGGAGTCGAGCTCGGCAAGACCTATCCGCAGCCGATCGTCGATCACAAGCAAGGCCGCGAACGCGCGCTTGCGGCCTATGCCAAGATTCGTCGCAGCAATTAAGCGCGGCGGTTGACCACCAGCACCGCAGCGGCGCAAGCCGCCATGCCGGCCATCGCGACGTAATCCAGCCGCTCGCCGAACAGGATGTAGGCCATCAGCGCGGTCACTGCCGGCACCAGATAGAACAGGCTCGCGACTGAGGTCGCGGCATGGTGACGGATCAGCCAATACAGCAGCCCGATCGAGCCGATCGACAGCGCGAACACCAGCCAGGCGATCGCCAGCACGAACTCGCGGGTCCAATGCACGACATTGGTTTCGAAAAGCCAGGCGCCGATGCCGAAGAAGATCGTCACTGCGATGTACTGCACCAGATTGCCGGCGCGCCAGTCGATCGCATTGCAGTAGCGGCGCTGATAGAGCGTGCCGAGCGTGATCGAGATCAGTGAGACGCCGGAGGCGAGCCAGCCCCACCCCGCCTCACCCGTCATCGGCCGGTTGTGC